>JAUPTV010000108.1 GCA_030917925.1 Pseudomonadota bacterium | reverse complement strand
CGCCCAACCGGCGTTCCTGTTGCGCCTGCTGCAGAGCGACCTGTCCAATCCGCCCGGCGGCTTCCTGTTGCCGCTGTTCATACCGCGCCCGCAGATCGATCAACTGCGCCTGCAACTCGCCAAGGGCGTTCCGCAGGCCGTCGAGTGCCTCCCGTTGCTGGTCAAGATGCTGACTCTGCGCCACCAAGTGCTGATCGTACTGATCCAGCCGCTGGCTCAGCGCCGCGAGGTGCTGATTCTGCGCCACGAGTTGGTCAAGATGCTGACTCTGCGCCACCAAGTGCTGATCATGCTGATCCAACCGCTGACTCTGGGTCGTGAGGTGCTGATCATGCTGATCCAACCGCTGACCCTGGATCGCAAAATGTTGGTCGTAGCGCTCGAAATGTTGCTTCAGAATCGCCACATGCCGGTCATGCTGATTAAGTCGGTAGCCGTATTGATCCAGCCGCAGGATGTGATTCAACAACTGCTGATCATGCTGATCCAGCCGGCGGCTATCGTGATCCAGCCGCTCGCTATGCGCCATCAGATGATGATCGTGCTCCCCCACCCGCCGCTCGTGCTGTTCCAGCCACTGATGATCATCGGCCAGCCGCCGGCCATAGTGCTCCAGCAGTTGACTGTGGCCGGTAATATGCTGATCGTGTTCACCGATCCGCTGCTGGAATTGCGCAATAGACTGATCGTGTTCGCTGAGGCGCTGCTCAAATTGTGCGGTTCGCGCCGGTAAAAAATTCTCGAAGCCCTCAAAATTGCGCACCAGCGTGGGAAGTCGAAAAATCAATACGGCACTATGTAGTACATGGCCCAGCACCGGTATCCGGTAGAGCGTGCGCACGGCCCGCAAAACTTTATTTTTCATTAATAACATCATTCAGTGGGGGTATTGAGGCATCCACCGGTTCTGGCGTTTCCAGCGCCGCCCTTGACATTTCGGGTGTGGCGTCTACCGCTGGCGTCGGTTCCACGGTAAAAAGCACCGGACCGGCATCGGGCGACGCCTCACGCAGTCGGCTCCAGACCGACTGCATCAAGTCACGCGCATCAGTTTCCAATGGCAGCGTCATCGGGCATCGACTCGCGTCGCCTGCCGCCCGGTCAGCGCCAGTCGCCATTGCCGCCAGTGATGATAAACCAGATTGCACCAGCGCCCCGGTTCGGCCAGCCCAGCCCCCCGGCCATAGCGCCACAGAATATAGACCAGCGGTGCCAACCCAAAACCGGGCAGACTCGGAATTTGGCGCTCATGCGCCTCTTTGGAAGCGCGCAGGGCCGCAAGGACGAAGGGTTGGCCAAAGCCGGCAGATAATCGCGAGCGGTAATAAGCGCCGCCACTCGGATCAGCAGGACGTCCCAGCACACTGCGGTAAGCCTGCTCAACGAAAATATCAGGATCGGTAATCAACAGCAGGTCATCGACCGTGGCCGGAAGCGCTGCGGCCTCTACCATGGGGGCGGGTGCGTCAGGATCGGAGGGAGCTTGCATGCAATGTTTACATCCGCAGAAGGTATATGATCGCCGGACTTCCGGATTCCCCTCCTTGGTTAAGGAGGGGTGGCGCAAAGCGCCGGGGTGGTTCGTGGGGTCGGCAACTCAGGTTGAAAGACGATAAGAACGGGCTGAAATTATACAGACCTTTCCTTTCTTGCGCAGTTTTTCAGGTGTTCCGTTCCGGCTAATCGCTTATAATCGCCGGCCAGCCCGAAAATGACACCTCGACAAGGAAACCCATGCTGCAAACTGTGATGTTCCGCTCCCTGTGGGCCTATCGGGGTTTCATTTTTGCCAATGTGCGCCGGGAGTTCCAGCAACGCTATACCCATTCGCTGCTCGGCGGCTTGTGGGCGGTGCTGAATCCGCTCACGCTGATCGTCATTTATACCGTCATTTTCGCCGGGATCATGCAACCCCGCCTGGCGGGACGCGAAGACCAGGCTTTTGCCTACAGCGTCTATTTGTGCGCCGGCCTGTTGCCCTGGACCGCGTTTGCCGAACTGGTCAACCGGATGCAGAGCGTCTTTCTCCAGTATGGCAACCTGATCAAAAAGGCCAGTTTCCCCCGTTCCTGCCTGCCGGTCATTGTAACGCTATCGGTTCTGGTTGATTTCGGCATCATCTTCACCCTTTATCTGACCTTTCTACTGTTCGTTGGCGAATTTCCGGGATGGGTGACGCTCGCGGCGCTGCCGGTCTTTCTGATTCAACTCGCCTTCGGTCTGGGCCTGGGGTTGCTGACTGCGACGCTGAATGTGTTTTTCCGCGATGTTGGTCAATCCGTCGGCGTCATCCTGCAATTCGGTTTCTGGCTGACGCCAATTGTTTATAGTCCGCACATTCTGCCGGAATCGGCGCAAACCCTGTTATGGCTGAACCCGCTCTATCCGCTGATCACGGCTTATCAGGGGATTTTTCTGAACCACGCCTTGCCAGACTGGGGTTCCCTGCTGGTGATCGCCGCCCTGGCGCTGGCGCTGTTGCTCTGGGCCGGTCGGCTGTTCATGAACCGGGCGGGCGAAATTGTCGATGAACTATAAGGAACGCATGGGTATGGGACGCCTGAACGTCAACACGATCAGCAAAGCCTACAAACGCTATCCAAGCCAGTGGGCGCGGCTGCGCGAATGGCTCGATCCCCAGGCGACGCCCCGGCATGAAGCGCACTGGGTCTTGCGCGGCGTCAGCTTCGAAGTCGCGCCAGGCGAAGCGGTGGGCATCATTGGCAATAACGGGGCGGGTAAAAGTACCCTGCTGAAAATCATCACTGGCGCCACCCAGCCGACCCAGGGAACCGTCACCGTCGATGGTCGGATCGCCGCCCTGCTGGAACTGGGCATGGGCTTCCATCCGGATTTTACTGGTCGCCAGAATGTGTTCATGGCTGGGCAACTGCTGGGCTTTTCCATTGCAGAAATCGCCGGACAAATGACCGCTATCGAAGATTTCGCCGAAATCGGCGACTATATCGATCAGCCGGTGCGCACCTATTCCAGCGGCATGCAGGTGCGGCTGGCCTTTAGCGTCGCGACTGCGATCCGTCCCGACCTGCTGATTGTCGATGAAGCGCTGTCCGTCGGCGATCTCTACTTCCAGCACAAAAGTTTTGAGCGAATTCGCCAATTCCACGGACAAGGCACCACCCTGCTGTTCGTTTCCCACAGCATGGGTGCCATTAAATCCCTGTGTAACCGCGCCATCCTGCTCGATCAGGGCGTTCCGATCCGTGATGGCGCGCCTGATGACGTGCTGGACTACTACAACGCTATCATTGCCCGGCAGGAAACGGATCAGCACATTCGCCAGGTCGAGTCGGAAACCCGCCGCAGCGTGATCCGTTCCGGTAATCAGGCAGCGGTGATCGAAGCGGTTGATCTGCTGCTGGGGGAACAGAGTGTGCGGGCCGTGCAGATCGGCGAGGCGGTGCGGTTCCGGGTTGACTGCGTTATCCAAGAAGATCTCGATGAATTAACCGTCGGCTTCCTGATCCGGGATCGGCTGGGCAACGATGTTTTCGGCACCAACACCGCCTATCTGGGTTCCAGCCAGCGCGGATTGAAAGCCGGCGAGCGCCGCCGGCTGGAGTTTGCATTTCCCGCCTTTAACCTGGGCGTCGGCAACTACAGCATCACCTTCGCCCTGCACGGTGGTCACGCCCATGTCAATGCGAACTATGACTGGTGGAATCAGGCGCTGGTCTTGCAAGTCGTGCCCGGCTCCGATTTCCAAGCCACGGGGGTGAGTTATTTGCCCACCCTGAGCCACTGGGTTTAGGATCCATAACATTTAGAGAGGTTGGAAGGCATTATGATCAATCCAAAAAAGCTGATGAAAACCCTGTCGGTAGAAGCGTTGTGTAAAACCGCTGATGACTATTTTCAGGCGATTCATAATCCCACGCAACAGATGGCCAAACCGTTCAGCAGCCCGCTTGAAACGCCTGAGTTGCTCAAAAACATGGGCGACCTGTTATCCGGTTTGTACCTTGGCAAAACCATGACCGTGCTGGAATTCGCAGCAGGAACCTGCTGGTTTTCACGCTATTTGCACCAATTGCAGTGTCGAACCATTTCCTGCGACGCTTCCGCCAAAGCCCTTGACATCGGGAAGCGGTTAT
>JAUPTV010000107.1 GCA_030917925.1 Pseudomonadota bacterium | reverse complement strand
CCTTCACCGGTCGAGGCCAGCCGCTCGAATACCCGGAACACTCGCTCCCGGTAGTCTGGCGCGATACCCGGCCCGTTATCGCTGACACGATAGCGGACCTGATCGCCAACCGGCTCACCGGCGATGTCCAACCGTAACGGCCGGTCCGGATAGTGGTGCCGCAAAGCGTTATCCAGTAGCACCGTCCATACATCGTTCAAACGGGGCGCATCCAGCCAAACCGGCGGCAAGTCGCTGATGATCACTTCGGCACCCGCTGCCTGCAAGCGGGATTGCAGCCGCCCCAGCGCCTGCTCCAGCACCGCCCGGGCATCGAGAGCAACTATCGAACCCCGGGGTTGATGCGCCGCCAGATAAAGCTGCACATCCCGCAATAGATTTTGCAACCGCCGGGCCTGCTGGCCGATGAAGTCCAGCGCCAGCGTCGCTTCTTCATCTTCGAGCCGTCCCGCCAGTTGCCCGGTCAACCGCTGGGCGTAGCTACCCAGCCGCCGTGCGGGTTCCTGTAAATGATGGGCGGTGATTTCCGCAAAGCGTTGCAATTCGGCGTGGGCGCGTTCCAGCGCCGCCTGGGCTTTTTGCCGCTCACTGACCTCACCGGCCAGCGCCCGAAAGGCTTGCCGTCGGCGGATGATGTTGTAGACCAGCAAGGCATTAGCCACCACCAGCAAGGTCAGGCCGCCAATCAACAACCACTCGATCCAGTTCCTCGCTGCCAGCGCTTCTTCGGTGCGGCGCGCCACCAGTTCACCCAATTGGTTCTGATAATCCAGCAGCGCTTGTTCGGCAACATGCTTGCCGGTGATGTCATGGACGATGGAAAACAGCACGGTGCGCCCGGAAGCCAGCCGGGTTGGCCAGCTATAGACTTCCACAGTGCGCATCTCGCCGTTGGCCAATCGGTGCGGAAAGATGAAGTAATTACGATTTTCCGCCTGAGCCTTGGCGCGTTCAGCGGCGACTTCCGCTGGACCGAGCATGTTGATGTCCTGAATCCGCTTATGGCGGAGGGTATCCATCGGATAACCATAGAAATGGGCGGCGGCCTGATTGGCATCGATGATTTCCCCGGTGTCGGGAGACACGAACAGCATGATCGCGCTGTGATCGGCAAACACCGTCCGCAGTAAATCTTCACCCTCGGTGGCCTGTACCGTTCCTGCGAACAGTAGCAGGGTCAGGAGCAGGCCGTAACCGCTAGTCTTCATGAGTGTGGTTCTTCGCTGACCGGCAAGGTGAAAGTAAATACGCAGCCCCGCCCATCGCCCGCCGACTCGGCCCAAATGCGTCCGCCGTGATGTTCCACGATCTTGCGGCATAGCGCCAACCCGACTCCCACCCCTTCGTATTTCGTCCGCGCCTGCAAGCGCTGGAAGACCTGAAATAACCGCCCGATCTGGCCGGGGGCAATGCCGATACCGTTGTCCCGCACCGTCACTCGCCAGTCATTGCCCACTGGTTCCGCCGTCACCGCAATTTTCGGCACCTGCCCTTCTGCCCGATATTTCACCGCATTGCCGATCAGGTTCTGAAACAACCGGGTCAGTTCATCCCGGCTGGTGACCAGATGCGGCCATGTGCCGTCAATCTGAATCTGCGCTCCCGCTTCGGCAATAGCGGGTCGCAGGAACAGTAGCGCTTCGTCGAGCGCCTCGCGGCTGTCCATCACCGCCATCGCTGCGCCCTTGCGGCCGATCCGCGAATAGTCCAGCAAGGCCACCAGCATTTGATCCATCCGCTTGGCTCCGTCGGTGGCAAAATGCAGATATTGGCGGTGCTCGTCATTCAGAGTGTCTCCCAACTCCTGCTCCAACAATTGCAAATAGCTGGCAATCATCCGCAACGGCTGGCGTAAATCGTGAGAAGCCGCATAAGCGAACTGCTCCAGTTCTGCATTGGAGCGGCGCAATTCGGCCTCGATGTGCTTGTGTTCGTTGATGTCCACATACGCAATCACCACGCCATAGCGGGGATGATGCAACGGCATGGCGCTGACCCGCAGCCACTGGCTGCCCGTGCGCGTCAGCACTTCCATTTCGACATCCCGCACCGCTTCGCCAGTACGCAACGCCCGCACGCTGGCATATTCTTCAGGCGGCATCTGACTGCCGTCAGCACCCCGTATCGTCCATTCCTTGCCGACATAGTTGCGGGCCAGATGCTCCTTTTGACTGATGCCCAGCAACGCTTCCGAGGTCTGGTTGCAATCGATGATGTTGCCGTCCGGGTCGGTCACGGTAATCCCAACCGGCAACACCTCGTAAATCGCCCGTAACTTCTCCTCACTTTCCCGCAACTGTTCTTCCAGCCGTTTGCGGTCGGTGATGTCCCGCGAGGAGGCGTACAGAAATTGTTGCCCGTCCAGTTCAATGCCACAGGCGTTGATTTCAACATCAATCCGCGATCCGTCGCGTCGCCGGTGTCGGGTTTCAAACCGGATCGGAATTGGCGAGCGTATCAATTCATGGAGCTTACCCATCAGTTCAGAGGGCGCAAACCCACTATCCCAATCCGCAATATTGCACAGGGCGAGTGGCGCTTCGGCATAGCCCAGCATCTGCCGGAATGCATCGCTGGCCTCGCGCAGATTGCCGTTGGCATCGAGGATATGGATGCCATCGCTGGCGGTGCGAAGGAGTACCTGATAGCGCTGGCGACTGTTCATCAGTTCTTTTTTCTCACGCCCGATCCAGATGATCAGGAACGCGAGGCCCAAGGCAAATGCTATCAACAGGCCGGAAGCGATAAGCCGGTCCTGGCTGGCCAGCGCCAACCGCCAGTCAATGAGGCAGGCTCCGGCGCTGATGACGACAATCGCCACGGCCATCTCACGATAAGGGTTCTTGTCCATAGCAAGCAGGAATGGTGTTTTCTTAGGTTGCCTACGCCACACGATTGCGCCCCTGAGCCTTCGCCCGATACAACGCCGCATCAGCGGCCCCCAATAAGTCATCGCATGATGCGGGACGTAAAATCGTCTTCGGCGATCAGGATGCGCATGGGGGCACTTCCCGGTTAGATAATCAGCATCAGCTTGCGCAACTCTTCCAGCAATTTAGCCTTGTGGATGGGTTTGGTCAGGTATGCATCGCACAGGCTGTGGTAGGCGGCTCCCACATTTTTCAGATCGTCCAATGCCGTGATCATCATAATCTTTGCCCCGTGGGATAAGAGGATTCCGTGGGTTTCCTCCAGATTACGGATCGCCTTGAGCGCCTGTTGACCATCCATTTCCGGCATCATGATATCCAGACAGATCAGGTCATAATATTTGCCAGCCTCCATCGCAAGGCGCACGGCCTCGACCGCCTCCCGACCATTCATGGCAATGTCGATCTGGCCGTAGTTTTTCAGGAGCGTGAGCAACAGCAGGCGACTGGTGAAATCATCCTCGGCAATCAATATTTTCATCGTGTTCTCCCGTCGGGTTTGACGGTCCTGTCTATTGATCCCTGTTGTTCATCAACGCTTTCAACTGGTCAAACTGCGCTGCCAATTCGGCCACGCCTTCCCTGGCGGTGCGCAGATCACCACTCCGCACAGCTTTCTCTATGGCGAAGGCCGCCATGCGCAAGCGTTCGCCGCCCACATTGGCGGATGCGCCCTTGATGGTGTGGGCCTGGCGCTCGGCTCCCACCGCGTCACCGGTCTCCAGACAACCTCGCAGCACTTCGATTTGTTCGGGGACATCGCTCAGAAACCTTTTGGTAACCACCCGCATCAACTCTTCATCGCCTATCAGGAGTTCCCGCATCGCCGCTTGGTCCCAGACGGCCGGCAATGATTGATCGTCCGGCGCATATTCTTTCCTGTTTAGTTCTGGTTTAACTACAATCTTTCTATGTTTATCCAATTCGCTGGGCAACCATTTTTCCAGCACTTCGGCCAGCGCCGGCGGCATGACCGGCTTGCAGAGATAGTCGTTCATGCCCACGGCCAGACATTGCTCCCGATCCCCCTGCAGGGCGTGGGCGGTCATAGCGATAATCGGAATCGTGCGCAGGGCCGGTTGCGCATGGCTCCGGAGGCGGCGGGTGGCTTCCAGGCCGTCCATCACCGGCATCTGTACATCCATTAGGACCACATCATAGGGCAGCGTCTCCAGCGATTTCAGCGCTTCTTCGCCGTTGGCGACCGCATCGGCCCGCAAACCAAATTTTTGGAGGATGCCCAAGGCCACCAGTTGATTGGTAATGTTGTCCTCGACTAGCAAGATCCGCGCCTTGCAGCCCGCGAACCGGTTCAGGGTCTCACGCACCGAGTGACGGGTGATCAGGGGTTCGGGGGGAGATTCCGGTTCACCCGACCCGGATAGCGCCAGCGACAGAACGCCCTGGAGTTCCTGATGCCGGACCGGCTTGGTCAGGTAGGCGGCAAATCCCATCTCGGAGAAGTGTCGAGCGTCGCCCCGCATCCCCAGGGAGGTCAGCATCACCATGCGGGTTTCGGCCAGACACGGGTCCGCCTGGATGGCCCGTCCCAGTGCCTCGCCGTCCATCCCTGGCATCTGCAGGTCGATCAGGGCAAGGCGGAAGGGATCGTTCTCGCCCAAGGCCCGATAGATCGCCTGGAGCGCTCCCGCTCCGTCTGGCGTCTCCGCCCCACGCATTCCCCACCAGGTCAACCGCTTCATCAGGATTTCGCGGTTGGTGGCATTGTCATCGACGATCAGCGCCCGCACCCCGTGCAGATCGGCCGGGGGGTACGGTTTCATCGGGGTTCCCGCTATCTGTTTCGTCAGGCAGGCGGTGAACCAGAATTCCGAACCCTGCCCCTCCTTGCTCGTCACGCCGGCAGCGCCGCCCATCAACTTGGCCAGTTGCCTGGAAATCGCCAAGCCCAGACCGGTGCCGCCGTACTGGCGCGTTGTTGAGGCATCCACTTGGCTAAATTTGTCGAACAACAGGCCCAGCTTGTCCTGGGGGATGCCAATGCCGGTGTCGCGCACCGCAAAGCGCAGCCGGACGGTGGTTTCGGTCTCGGATTCCACCGAGACGCGGACCGCGATCTCACCCGTCGGCGTGAACTTGATCGCGTTGCTGGCCAGATTGGTGAGAATCTGGCGCAGCCGACCTGGATCACCGCGCAGGCGCGTCGGAATCCCCGGATCGGCGGCGCACAGGAACTCCAAACCTTTGTCATGCGCGTGCAGAACCAGAGTGCCCGCAAAATCATCCAGCAGAGTCAGCAGATCGAAATCCAGCGTTTCCAGATCCAGCCTTCCGGCTTCAATCTTGGAAAAGTCGAGGATGTCGTTGATCAAGCGCAGCAAGGCTTCACCGCTGGTGCGCACAATCTCGGCGTAGGAACGCTGCTCCTCGGTCAATTCCGTGTCCAGCAGCAGCCCGGTCATGCCAATGACCCCGTTCATTGGCGTGCGGATCTCGTGGCTCATGTTGGCCAGGAATTCGGATTTCATTCGCGCTGCATATTCCGCCAGTTCCCGGGCTTTCCTGAGGTCCGTCACGTCGTAGAGCGCGATCAGCGAGGTGTCAGTAAAGGTTTGGCCCAGCAGCGCCGCCCCGGCCATAACGGTGCGCACTTCGCCATTCTTGCAGTAAATGTTCACTTCTATCGGTTCAAACGTCCCACCTTCCCGCTGGACTTTCTCCAAGTGTTCCAGCCAGATGCTCATGGCCCATTGGCGATAGTCGGGATTGGGGTACGCCCGGGGCCACCAGTCCGCCAACGTAGGAATATCCTTGAGGGTATAGCCAAAGGTCTTGATAAAGGCCGGATTTAGATAAGTGATGTACTGCAACTGGTCATTCAGGACAAACGGCACGGGCGACGCATCAATGATAGCGTGGGCTTTCGCTTCGCTGGCTTGCAGGGCCAATTCAGCCTGCTTTTGTTCCGTGATGTCCCGATTCACGCCAATCATGCGCTGGGGGACGCCGGACGCATCGCGGATCACCTTCGCGGATGCCGCGATATAGCGGATCGCGCCATCTGGCCACCGCACTCGAAACTCCGGCTGGAAAGCTTGTATCCCCTGCAAGGCGCGTTCAATGTCCGCCTGCGCCTGCGCCACATCATCGGGGTGAAGTCCCTGAATCCAGGCCGCATAGGCTCCGCTGAAATCCGCTTCGCGCACACCATAGAGGGCATACATCTGCTGATCCCAAATGAGCCGGTCGTTGCGAATATCCCATTCCCACACGCCGATGCCCCCGGCTTCGGTAGCCAGTTGCAGGCGTTCCGTGATTTCGTAAAGCGCTATTTCCGCCTGCTTGCGCTCGGTGATATTCGTGTGCGCGACGACGACCCCGCCCTGCCCGGCGCTGAGTGGGGTCACTTGCGCGACGAACCAGCGTTGTTCGTGTGGGGCGTGGCAGGGATATTCGAGCGTAAAACTCGCTTGCTGACCGGCGAGCACCCGGCGCACGCCGTCAAGAACCGACGGCGCTTCGGTGGATTCGGTGGATTCGGTAGACGATGAGTCGTCGGGGGTCTGACAGACCTTCAGATAACTGGCACCCACGTCAGTCGATTGAGGCATTTTGCCGGGTTCGGCGCTGTTCTCCAGCGCAAAGCGTCGCCAGGACTCGTTGACCGCTGTGATCACGCCGTTAGGGTCCAGCACAGCGATATGGGGATCCATGGAGTCCAGAATTGTGCGCGACATGGCTTCGGAAGCTTTCAACGCGGTTTCCGCCGCCAAAAATTCCTGCGTCAACGTCCGGGCGATTTGCAAAGCACGAGAGTGATTACGGGTGATCAGCCAGACGATCAATGTCAGCGCGAGCGTACCGACTGCGCCGAGCAGCGCCAGGTCGGTGGGCCGCTCGCTGCGCAATTTTTCCCCAAAATTGGGTAAGGAGTGGATCACGAGAGTCCAGGCGCGTCCGGCGATCTCCAGAGACCGATCCATTTGAAAGTCTGCTTGCGCCGTGCCTTCCTGACCGCTGTTGGTCGTCTTGCGATCTGAATCAAACAACAAGGTCGCTGGCGAGGGCGCATCTCCGTCATACACTTCCAGGTCAATCGTTTGGCCGATGTCTCCGTAGTAGCGCCCTAAAATGCCCGCCATCAAATCGTTCATGCGAAACGGCATATACACCCAACCGATCAGATTGTCCCGGCGTTCCGCCAGGGTCGCCTGCGGTGCGTTTTTTCGATAAACCGGCACATACATCAGGAAGCCGGCCTGGACTTCCCGGTCGGTTTCCTGAACGAGAGTAACTTTGCCCGTGATCGCGGTTTCGGCGCGGTCCCGTGCCCGCTCCATCGCGGTGCGCCGGACCGGTTCCGAATACATGTCATAGCCGAAGGCGCGCAGATTACGCGCGGTAAACGGTTCCAGATAAATGATGGAGGTCCATGCGTCACGCTCGTCCTCGGGCCAAATGGTGTAGTTCGGGAAACCTTCCTGACGGATGTTTTCGAGATGGCGAGCCTTATCTTCCGCCGGAATCCACAGTGAGAATCCCAGACCCTGGATTCCCGGATATTTACTCTGTAAGTGCAATGTATTGATATAGTTGCGAAATTCATCCCGCTCGACTGACGCAGAGGCGCTGAACAACCCGGCAGTCCCCAGCAACGCCTGTTCATAGACACTCAGGCGATCCTGAATACGGATGATGATCTCGTTGGCGCGAGCGGTAAATTCCGATTCGATGTGACGAATTGCAGCCTGCTGCGCGTTCTCCCAGGTCATGAAAGTGAGCACAAAGCCGGCGACCAGGATAAACCCCGGCAATAACCAATAGATTAGAAATCGATGAGCAGGACGGTTTTCAGACATCATCAGGAACCAAAAAAATGGGTGACGTTGTTGATGTGACTATAAATATTCACAACTATTTGATTGTAATTTATTTTATCTGAAAAAGATTTACGTCTGGAACACTACCGGACGATGGTTTTTATCTTTATGCGCCGGCGCAAAACTCACAGGCTTTAGCAGAGCATCGTTTAGCTTAGGCGACGACTCTCTGATCTTCTACTCATCGAAGCGCGTGGGCAAGCCCACGACATTCTTTGAATCTGAATCACAGATTTAACGGATGATCAGATTACACGGAAAAATCCACGCTATCCGCGATTCAGACGTTAGAGAATAGCGTCGATGCTCAACAGCCTATGGCTGGCCTCGCGATCACCGGAAAATTTGCAGGACCAAATGGATCTCTGATATTGCGTTGCAGCAATTCAAATGCGAATATTACGCTAATTCATACTCTAAAAACACTATAAAAATCCCCTCACTTTTCCAATATTCTGGAGTGAATAATATGTCGCAAAATTTTGATTCTACCTCCCTGTGGGCTGTACTGCGGGTCCAGGATGAATTTTTCGCAACGCCTTGCGAACAAGTTAAATCCATTATTGCGTTGACCGGTGTTACTCCAGTTCCTCATCTGCCTGAATACATGCGCGGAGTGATCAACCACCAGGGTCAAGTCATTCATGTGCTGGAAATGCGCAGCCGGTTGGGACTTAAATCATTAAGCGTCGAGGTCGATGAATTTGTGGAATTGATGGACGCTCGGGAACAGGATCATGTTTACTGGATTGATACGCT
>JAUPTV010000106.1 GCA_030917925.1 Pseudomonadota bacterium | reverse complement strand
TATTCAACAATCAGCAGGAGAACCCGTGAACCAGACTTATCGCGACTTGCTGACCGCCCAGTCCGCCCTGAACGACATTGGCACTCAGGTTGCGGCGGATGATCCGTTGCGCCCGGCGCTGGCCAATCTGGCCACGGCGATTGACGCCTTGCTGGCCGAACAAGCCATCATCATTGCCCGGCTGATGCATGCCAATGATCGACTGTATACCGCCGCCCAGCGTATTGCTGATGACAACCCGTTGAAAGAACTGCTGGTGGAGGCGCTGAATGGCGTTCGGTGGTCGCTGTATCCTGAACTGGCTAATGAGCTATTGATGGCGAATGGCGTTGACCTGCCGGGTGAAGTCCCTCAAGGGCGGGCAAAAGTCGCCACCACCAACCAGGCTCAGGCGAAAGGCCGCCATGCGGTTGACGAACTGGCGGCGCGACTTCACCGTGACGCGCTGGAACTGGCCGCCCGGGTCCGGTTATCCCGGTTGCAGCGCGATGAACCCAAACCGTGAATTTATCGGGTAATGCCATACTGCGCCCGGTAGTCCTGCATCTGATCCAGGCGCTCCGCGTATTCCGGGCGCTCGGCCAGATAGGCGACTAGATCGTTCAGCGTCGCAATGCTGGTCACCGCCACACCGTAAGTGCGTTCGACTTCTTGCACAGCGGATAATGCCCCCTGACCGCGTTCCTGCCGGTCGAGGGCGATGAGGACGCCGGCTGGTGCAGCGCGATGGGCTTCCAGAATCTGCAGGGTTTCGCGGATCGCGGTACCTGCCGTTATCACGTCATCCACGATTAACACCCGACCCTGCAACGGTGCGCCGACGATCAGGCCGCCCTCGCCGTGATCCTTGGCTTCCTTGCGGTTGAAGCACCAGGGCAGGTCGCGGCCCTGCGGTTCAGCCAGGGCGATAGCCACCGCCGCGACCAGTGGAATGCCCTTATAAGCGGGTCCGAACAGCACATCGAATTCCAGCCCGGACGCCGCAATCGCGGCAGCGTAGTAACGGCCCAGTTGTGCCAGCGCTGCGCCACTATTGAACAGACCGGCGTTGAAGAAATACGGGCTGACCCGCCCGGATTTGAGGGTAAATTCCCCGAAGCGCAGTACGCCCCGGTTAATGGCGAAGTTGAGAAAATCCCGCTGATAATCCTGCATGGTTGGAAATTCCGGTGGGGAGTTTGAAGAATGCCGTATCATAGCCGCTCCCTGAGCCTGCTACCTGATCATTCACCGTCACCGTGCGTATTATCACCCTCAACGCCAATGGCCTCCGCGCCGCCGTCCGCAAGGGCTTCTTCGACTGGCTGGCCGGGCAGGACGCCGACATCGTTTGCCTTCAGGAAACCAAAGCGCAGATTCACCAGTTACCGCCAGCGATCTATCAGCCGCCCGGCTATCACTGTTACTACCATGACGCCGAGCGTAAAGGTTATAGCGGAGTGGCGCTGTACACTCGGCGGGAACCGGATGACGTGCGGATTGGGCTGGGCTGGCCGGAATGCGATACGGAAGGGCGCTGGCTGGAGGCGCGCTTTGGCCACTTGAGCGTGGCATCGGTGTATTTACCCTCCGGTTCCTCCAGTCCCGAGCGGCAGGCGGTGAAATTCGACTTCATGGCGCGACTGGCCGAACCCTTGCGGGCGATGCAGGCCAGTGGCCGCGACTACATTCTATGCGGCGACTGGAATATCGCGCATAAGAATATCGACTTGAAAAACTGGCGGGCGAATCAGAATTATTCCGGCTTTCTGCCCGAGGAACGGGCCTGGCTGGATGAACTATTCGGGTCGCTGGGTTGGGTGGATGCTTTCCGGGCGGTGAATCCTCAGCCTGATCAATACACCTGGTGGTCGAATCGCGGCCAGGCGTGGGCCAAAAATGTCGGCTGGCGGATTGATTATCAGATGATTACGTCCGGACTGGCGAACAAGGTGCAGGCGGCGGCGATTTACCGGGAACAACGTTTCTCCGATCATGCGCCGCTGATCCTGGATTATGACTTTTAGACGCCGCGTTGAGTAAACCGGAGGGAGGAATTGATGGCGACACCATTAGCAGCGAAGCGCTCCAACCGCGACATCCTGCGCGTTTTCTTCAGCGGCCGGATGTTGATCGCCCTGCTGATGGGTTTTTCCTCCGGTCTGCCATTACTGTTAACCGGGTCGGTATTACAGGCATGGATGACCGAAGCCGGCGTCAATCTCGGCGAGATCGGCCTGTTCGCCCTGGTAGGTCTGCCCTATACGCTTAAATTCGCCTGGGCACCGATTCTCGACCGCTATAGCCTGTCCACCTTCCTGGGTCGTCGCCGTGGCTGGCTGTTGGTGACGCAACTGGCGCTGACCCTGGCCATTGTCGGTCTGGGATTCACCAACCCCGCTGTCAGTCCCTTCGGCGTCGCGGTTGCCGCTTTATTAGTGACTTTCTTCTCCGCTTCGCAGGACATCGTGATCGATGCCTACCGCCGCGAGTCGCTGGCCGATGATGAACAGGGTCTGGGCGCGTCATTCTACGTCAACGGCTATCGGGTCGGGATGCTGCTGGCGTCCGGCGGCGGGCTGATTCTCGCCGATTTTATTCCTTTCTCCTGGGTCTACTTCATCATGGCGGCGACCATGCTGGCGGGCATCGTCACCACGTTATTCGCCCGTGAACCGGAAGTCGCCATTGGAACCCCGAAAACCTTGCAGGAAGCGGTGATTCAGCCCTTCACGGACTACTTTTCCCGCCAGGACGCCGTGTGGATTCTGGCGTTTATCCTGCTTTATAAAATTGGCGATGTGATGGCGACCCATATCACTACGCCGTTTTATCTGGATCTTGGTTTCACCAAGACGGAGATTGGGACGGTGGTTAAATTGTTCGGCTTCTGGGCGACCGTGGCCGGCGGTTTGATCGGCGGTCTGCTCATCCTGCACTGGGGCATCTACCGGTCGCTCTGGCGCTTCGGCATTCTGCAAATGGTCACGATTCTTGGCTTTGTCGCGCTGGCGCAGGCAGGGCATAGCGTCCCGGCCCTGGCCCTGGTGATTACCGGCGAGAACCTGGCCGGCGGCATGGGCACCAGCGCCTTCATCGCGTTCATGGCCAGCCTGACCAATAAAAAGTTCACTGCTACCCAGTATGCTTTGCTATCCAGCCTGATGGGCATCCCCAGGGTGATTCTGGCCGCGCCGACCGGCTATCTGGCGGCGGGACTGGGCTGGGAAGGCTTCTTCTGGTTCTGCACCTTGAGTGCCCTCCCCGGTCTGTGGCTATTGACCCGGTTCCGGTCGTGGATGGAAGTAGAAGAGCGCAAGGAACCTACGTCAACGCCAAGGTAGCGATCATCAACTCGGCATCCTCCGGGCAGGTGCGGAGGGTGAAGCCCATCGCCCGGCACAATTCCAGCATCGGTTCATTGTCCTGCGACATCGTGCCGTAAAGTTCCCGACGGCCATGGTTGCGGGCGTAATCAATCAACCGACGCAGCAGCAGACTGCTCAAACCCATGCCGGTCGCTTCTTCTCGCAGGATAATGGCGAACTCGGCGCGCCCCCGATCTAGGTCGCAGATCAACCGGGCCACGCCGCAAATTTCCAAGGCCTGGGTTGGACGCTGCCGAAACGCCACCAGCGCCATTTCCCGGTCATAGTCGATTTGCGTCAGCCGGACTGCCTCAGCAACGGTCAATTCCTTGATGGTGTGCATAAACCGCATCCGGATCGCTTCAGGCGATAATCGGGCGAAACCGGCGATAAAGGCGGGCGCGTCTTCGGGACGCACCGGGCGAATCAAGAGCGTCGAACCATCCGGCAAGTCCAGGGTTTCTTCCAGCTCGGCGGGATAAGCCCGGATCACAGGTTGTTCGTGGGCTGAACGGTCGGCGTCAGACATGTTCGTGTAGACCGCATTCACGCTTAAGGCCAAAGAACCGGGTTTCTTCCGGACTCATGCCGTCCACCAGTCGTCGTGTGGTGTGCACATCGCCGATGGAGACATAGCCCTGCTCCCAGAGTGGGTGATAGGGCAGCCCGTGTTGGCTCAGATAGCGGTAAACGTCGCGGTCGGTCCAGTCGATGATCGGGTGAATCTTGCAACGGCTATTTCGCCATAACAGCACATCGAGTTGCTGGCGACTCTTGGCCTGCTGCCGCCGGAGACCGGAAATCCAGGCCGCTGCCTCGAGATCGCGCAAGGCCCGCTGCATCGGCTCGACCTTGTTCATGTGGTTATAGCGATCCAGACCTTCCAGCCCCTGCTCCCAAAGCTTGCCATAGCGGGCTTCCTGCCAGGCCGGGCCAATCGGGGCGCGGTAGATGCAAAGATTCAACGATAACCGTTCCGCCAGCGCATCGATGAATTGATAGGTTTCGGGAAACAGGTAACCGGTATCGATCAGCACCACCGGCATATCCGGACACTGCTGCGTCGCCAGATGCAGGCAAACCGCCGACTGTGCGCCGAAGCTGGAGGTCATCACGATCCGGTTGGGGAAATTCTCCAACCCCCACGCCACTCGTTGCTCAGCGGTCTGCGCCTCCAGTTCACGATTCATCGTCTCCAGATCAAACCGGGGTTGATCGGCGTTTTGTGGTAAAACGGTCTGCGCCTGGGTCCGGGACATTATGGGGTTTCCTTATCGTGCGGGCGGGTCGAGGAGAGTGTGCAGCCTGAATATTTAACTATTTTGCTATAAAATAACAGTCTATTGATAAATCCAAAAGGAATAAATATCTATATATTTATTTCAATTTGATATTAAGATTATGTCCTTACCTGTCCAGTCCTCTTCGTTAACATTAGCCCGATTTCCCGCGCTGGCGGTGAGTCTGCGTGCCGCCCGGCTGGTCTATTCCGGTCTGACGCTGTTTGATGGGCTGGATCTGGAACTGGCGGGTGGGTGTTTTACCGGATTACTCGGACCGAGCGGCATTGGCAAAAGCAGCCTGCTGCGCTTGTTGGCCGGGCTAACGTCGCCGGGGATTAGTGGCCAGTTGCAAGGCGGCGACGGTCAAGCCCTCACCGGCCGGGTGGCGTATATGGCGCAGCAGGATTTGCTGCTGCCGTGGCTGAGTGTGCTGGACAATGTGATCCTGGGCAGCCGGTTGCGCGGCGAACGTCCCGATCAGTCACGGGCGCTGGATTTGCTGGCGCAGGTTGGCCTGGCGGAGGTTGCTGCCGCCCGTCCGGATACGCTGTCTGGCGGGATGCGCCAGCGGGTCGCGCTGGCCCGCACCCTGATGGAAGATCGTCCCGTGGTATTGATGGACGAACCGTTTTCCGGCCTGGATGCTCTGAACCGGTTGCGTCTGCAGGCGCTGGCCGCCGAATTGTTGAGTGGGCGCACGGTGCTGCTAGTTACCCATGATCCACTGGAGGCCTTGCGCCTGGGCGAACATATTTTGATCATGAACGGACGTCCGGCGACATTATCCGCGCTCCCCGACCTGCCCGGCGTTCCGCCCCGCGATCCCGGCGATCCGAACATACAGGAGACCTACCGGACCATTCTGCGCCGACTGGAAGCCGTGTCAATTACCCCGCCCTGAAGGGCGAGGTTTGTAGCTGTACTCCCCAAATCCCTATTGGATCATGGCACGCTACGTTAGCCTTGATTCCGGGTTATCACCGAGAAACCCGGAGGCAATTGGGCCGATTGACACCTTTGGCAAAAAGGACT
>JAUPTV010000105.1 GCA_030917925.1 Pseudomonadota bacterium | reverse complement strand
TGCGCCGGGTTCGATGTCGGTGACAATAGCTCGCCAGTAGCCGCGCTCATCACGGATCATCGGAATTAGCCGGTCTGCGGGGGCGATCAGATGTACGTCCGCCTGCTTCAGTAACGGTGCCCACAGGGTGAAAGCGCATTGATGGTCGCCGAGATAATGGGCGCCGAGTTGCAAAGTACTCATGGAATGGGGTCTCCTCATGCTATATCTGTATTATGGCCGGTATAGGCAAGGTCTGGCCTTTTTCCGCAGTGGTTGCCTTTCGGGGAATTTCGGGCATCAGGCGCATCTTCAAGGGCCAGTCAGCCATAGCCGCCACCGCCTGGCGTTTCAATAATCAACACATCCCCGGCTTGCATCCTGGTTTTCGCGGTGCCTGGCAGTTCCTCCACCCGTCCATCCACCCGTTCTACGGCATTGTGTCCAACCTGGCCGGGTTCGCCGCCCTTCAAACCATAAGGCGGGATGCACCGGCGACCGGACAGAATAGCGGCATCCATCGCTTCCAGAAAGCGGATGCGCCGCACGACGCCATCGCCGCCCTGCCAGCGACCCGCGCCGCCGCTGCCTTCCCGTCGGCAGAATTCCTCCACCCGCACCGGAAAGCGCCATTCCAGCACTTCCGGATCGGTCAGCCGGGAGTTGGTCATGTGGGTCTGTACGGCGGAAGCGCCATCGAATCCGGGGCCTGCGCCTGCGCCGCCACAAATGGTTTCGTAGTACTGATAGCGGGCATTGCCGAAGGTGAAGTTGTTCATGGTGCCCTGGGCGGCGGCCATAATGCCGAGTGCGCCATAGAGTGTATCCACGATACATTGCGACGTTTCCACATTGCCCGCAACAACGGCGGCAGGCGGTTGCGGATCGAGCAGACTGCCTTGGGGAATCACCATGTCCAGCGGGCGCAGGCAACCGGCGTTCAGCGGGATGTCGTCATCAATCAGTGTGCGGAATACATACAGCACTGCCGCCAGGGTAACGGCACGGGGTGCGTTGAAGTTGTTGGCCTGTTGCGGCGATGTGCCGGCGAAGTCGATGCGGGCGGCGCGGCGCTCCCGGTCCAGGGTGATCGCGACCTGGATCACTGCGCCATTGTCCATTTCACTGACGAACACGCCGTCCTGCAACCGGTCCAGGGCGCGGCGAACCTGTTCGGCGGCGTTGTCCTGAACATGGCCCATGTAGGCATTAACCGCGTCCAGTCCGAAATGGGCGACCATCCGCCGCAGTTCCTGTACGCCTTTTTCGTTGGCGGCGATCTGGGCGCGCAAGTCGGCGAGATTTTGTGCGGGATTACGCACTGGCCAGGAACTGCCGGTCAACTGCGCCAGCAATTCCTGTTCACGGAACTGACCGACGCGCACTAGCAACAGGTTGTCCAGCAATACGCCTTCCTGATCGATAGTGACGCTATCGGGCGGCATGGAGCCGGGGGTGATGCCGCCAATGTCGGCATGGTGGCCGCGCGAGGCGACGTAGAACAAGACCCTTTGTCCAGCCTCGTCGAATACCGGGGTGATGGCGGTGATGTCGGGTAGATGCGTTCCGCCGCTGTAAGGGGCGTTGCTGGCGTACACATCGCCGGGTTGGAAGAGGTGGCCATGCGCCTGGATCAACGCCTGCACCGCCTCGCCCATGGAACCGAGATGCACGGGAATGTGAGGGGCGTTGGCGATGAGTTGACCGTGCTGATCGAACAGGGCGCAGGAGAAGTCCAGCCGTTCCTTGATATTCACCGAATAGGCGGTATTAGCGAGGGTCACGCCCATCTGCTCGGCGATGGCCATGAACAGGTTGTTGAAGACTTCCAGCAGGATCGGGTCGACGTCCATGCCGACTGCCATCCGGGGCGGGCGGGATTCGTAGCGGGTCAGCACCAGGTCATTGCGCACCGTGACCTCGGCCTGCCAGCCAGGTTCGATCAGCGTCGTTGCACCAACTTCGCTGAGAATTGCGGGTCCGGCGATGCAGTCGCCAGGTTGCAAGGCTTCACGCTGGTACAAGGGCGCGGTATGGTCGCTGCCTGCGATGTGTACGGATCGAGTCGCAACAGGTTGCAGGAGCGTCCTCACCTCCAGCTCTTCTCCCACAGTGGGGAGAGGGGCGTCAGTGTCGCCAATCACTTCAACTGTCGCGGCTTCAACCAGTAACCCTTTGTCAGCCATGACAAAGCTAAAACGTTGGCGATGTGCAGCGGTAAATCGGTCGGACAGTGCGGACAGGTCGTCAGCGGCGATATGCAAAGCGGTATCGCTGCCAGCGTAGCGCAGCCGGACAGCGCGGATCGTGTGTGTTCGGCCTGCAGGAATACCCTGCGCCGCCATTTCCGCCCGCCCGACCTGTTCCAGTTCAATGAAAATTGTTTCCAACCGAGGGTGAAGTTCGGGAGTCAAGGGCGCTTCCAGCGCACACTCTTTGAGCAACCGGGCATCGGCCAGACCCATGCCATAAGCGGACAGGACACCGGCCAGCGGGTGAATGAAAATGGTGGACATGCCCAGTGCATCGGCCACAGCACAGGCATGTTGACCGCCAGCGCCGCCGAAACAGCACAGGGTGTATTCGGTGACGTCGTAGCCGCGCTGGGTGGAAATCTGCTTGATGGCGTTCGCCATGTTTTCAACCGCAATTTTCAGGAAACCCTCGGCCAGTTCGGCGGGGGTGAACGCTTTGCCGGTCGCGGTTTCCACTTCAGCGGCAAGCGTTTGAAAGCCTTGAATGACGACATCCCGATCCAGCGGTTGCTGTTGGTCTGGGCCGAAGACCGGGGGGAAATAGTCCGGCTGAATGCGTCCCAGCAGGACATTGCAGTCGGTCACGGTCAACGGCCCGCCGCGCCGATAACTAGCCGGTCCCGGATGAGCTCCAGCGGAAGCAGGACCTACCCGCAACCGGGTTCCGTCGAACCGGCAGATCGAGCCGCCGCCGGCGGCCACGGTGTGAATGTGCAGCATCGGCGCTCGCAACCGCACCCCGGCAACCTGGGTGTCAAAAACGCGTTCGTAGTCGCCGGCGTAATGGGCGACATCGGTAGAAGTGCCGCCCATGTCGAACGTGATGATGTTCTTGAAGCCAGCCTGAGCAGCAGTGTGCGCCGCGCCGACCAGACCCCCGGCCGGGCCGGACAGAATGCTGTCCTTGCCGTGAAAATGTCGGGCGTCGGCCAGACCGCCGCTGGATTGCATGAACAGCAACCGCGCATCGCCCAGTTCCTCGGCCATACGATCCACATAGCGGCGCAGAATCGGTGACAGATAGGCGTCGGCTACCGTCGTGTCGCCGCGTCCGACCAGTTTCAGCAGCGGACTGACCTGATGGGAGACTGAAATCTGTGTAAAGCCGATCTCACTGGCCAGCGCCGCCGCTTGTTGTTCATGTTCGGGATAGCGGTAGCCATGCAGGAAGACGATGGCGACCGCCCGGATGCCGGCGGCGTAAGCTTTTTGCAAGGCGGTGCGGGCGCTGACTGGATTGAAGGGAATGATGATATCGCCGTGAGCCGATAACCGTTCGCGCACTTCCGCGACCTGTTCATAGAGCAATTCCGGCAAAATAATCTGTCGGGCGAACAACTTGGGCCGGTTCTGATAGCCAATCCGCAAAGCGTCCCGGAAGCCCTGAGTGATCAGCAACAAAGTGCGGTCGCCCCGACGCTCCAGCAGCGCGTTAGTGGCGACCGTTGTCCCCATTTTCACTGCGGCAATCGATCCGGCAGGAATGGGGGCATCCGGCACCAGCCCAAGTAATTGGCGAATCCCGTGCAAAGCAGCGTCGGAATACAGTTCGGGATTGTCGGACAGCCACTTGCGGGTGACTAACTGACCATCAGGACGACGGGCGATAATGTCGGTAAACGTGCCGCCCCGGTCGATCCAGAATTGCCAGCGAGCAGAGTCAGGGTGCAGGGGAATGGTCATTATTTGCAGGAAGAAATGAGTGGGAGGCGTAAGCTGTGAAGGACGCCGCCGGAAAGGCGGATCGCTTTGCGTTTATCAATTTGATTGAGGCAGGAGTAGCGCATGTTACGAGTCGTCTTATTGATCGTTAGTTGGTGGGGGATACACAGCGGGCTGGCGGTTGCGGAAACCGGATCTGTCGTTCCAGGAACGCTATCTCAGGCAGTAGAACCCGTTGCGCCGGTTGCGGCGCGTGACCCTTACGAAAATTTTAACCGCCAGGTGTTTGGGTTTAACGCCTGGCTGGTGCGGGATGTTGTCGATCCGGTGGCTTACTGGTTGGGCGAGAATCTGCCCCAGCCGATCCAGCAAGCCGGTTCCAACATTTACAACAATCTGGTGGAACCGGAATTTATTGTCACCAACCTGTTCGCCGGGGACCATGAAGGGGCCAAAATATCCGGGCAACGCTTCCTGATCAATACCACCCTGGGCATTGTCGGTATCTGGGATGCGGCAGACTGGTTGGGGTATCAGCGCCGCGAAGTGGAGTTTATTGAATCCCTGTGTGCGGCAGGCTGGAATCCAGGGGAATTTATCGTGCTGCCCGCGATAGGGCCGGCCAATGCTTATGCGGCGGCGATGGTCACCGGCTTTTTTGCCGTGGAGTGGTATTTGCTTTCCTATGTGTCCGCTACCTTGGCGACCGCCGATCTGGTCGTGGACCTCAGCGCCTCGGCGGCCAGTCTGCGCTATGCCCGGGCGGTGCCTGGCGAACATATCGCCGATCCCTACCAGGCGCAACGCGAAGAGTTTATGCGTTATCACGACGCGCATTGCCACACTCATCCCGGCGCCGGATAACGCAAACCGGGTACTTTCTACTGAGAGCGGGCATACAGGCTGTCAGCCAACCAAGCGCCGATCACCCCGGAGGTGATGACGAAGATGCGACTGGCGGCGGCGGCGGCGGGAGTGATGATGGGCGCAGCGGTCTCGGCACCGATCACCAGTGGCAGGGAACCTACCCCGTAAGTCAGAACATTAACTGCGGCCACCCCGGCCAGCGCCCCGGCAGTCAGCACGAGGGGATAAAATGCATCGGAACTTCCGGTTTCCTGGGCCGGTGCAGGTTCCGTGTTGGCGGTCCAGGCGTAATGCGCCAGCAGAGCGCCCGTACCG
>JAUPTV010000104.1 GCA_030917925.1 Pseudomonadota bacterium | reverse complement strand
TGGCCTGGGACACGGGCAATTTGCCTGCGAAGCGGCGAAAGCCGCCTTAACCAGCTTGCAGCGCCAGTTACCCGCCGCGCTGACCATGCTGGTTGCCCAATGCGATCAGGATATCCGCCATACCCGTGGCGTCGCCTTAGGTGTTGCCGTCATCGATCCGGGTTTGCAGACCCTGGAATTCTGCGGGGTAGGCAATATTCGTGCACTGGTCATCAACGCCGATCAGCGGCAGCGGCACTTGACCTGTGGCTATGGCATTGTCGGTGCCGGTTTCAAAAACCTGCCGGTAGAAACCCAGCCCTTTGCCTCTGGCGATACGCTGATCATGGCCAGCGATGGCATTTTGGAACATTTTGTCGCGCCCGATGATCTACTGGACGCCCGGTGGACCGCCCTGCAATTAAGTGAACAGATTCTGGAGCACTGGGCGATTGCCACGGATGATGCCGCCGTACTGACCTGCCGGGCGCGGCTGGCGGAGTAAGCGATGCGGGAAACAGCGCCGGTATTCCACGAACCGCCGGGTGATATTTACGCACGGTTGCTGCGGGACTATTGGCGACAGGGCGGTGAAGAACCCCTGATCCAGGCGGCAGATCTGGGTAAGGCGCTGGTTTACGCCGGCCGGCCGCCGGAAGAGATTGGCGAATTTCAGCAACAGGCGCTACTGGCTCTCGCCCGGGAACTGCCCGCAGTCACAATGGATGAAGCGGCGGCGCGGTTGACGCCGCCGCTGATTGAAGTCCTGATCGCTTACGGTCTGGCCTTTCGGGAACAAATGAAGCAACGCTATGAGTCGCTGATCGAACAGCGTTTGCAACAAACCCATCAGATGGAAGCGCTCGGTACGCTGGCTGCCGGCATCGCCCATGATTTTAATACCATCCTCGGCGTCATCCTGGGCTATACGGAAATGACGCTGGACGAGATTCCTCCGGGTAGCGCCGCACAGGAAAACCTGCAACAGGTCGTGGCTGCCACCCTGCGGGCGCGCAATCTGGTGGCGCGTATTCTGGCGTTTGGCCGTCGGGAGGAGGTCAACAAAGTTCCGGTGCGGCTGGCGGACAGCCTGACGGAGTGTTTGGCCATGCTGCGCGTCACGTTGCCACCGAGTATCAGTTTGCGGATCTGCATCGACGAACCGGAAGCGCTGGTGCTTGCAGATCCCGGCGAGCTGCAACAACTCATCATGGATTTAACGATCAATGCGGTTCACGCCATCACCGGATGCGGCTTGATCACTTATTCCCTGAACATCGTGACCTTCAATGCCCACCGCCTCCCGCCGGAACTCAGTCCGGGCGAACATGTACGGTTTCGTATTCGGGATACGGGTTGCGGGATTCCCCGGCAGATCATAGACCGGATTTTCGAGCCGTTCTTTACCACCAAGGCGGTCGGTCAGGGCAGCGGCCTGGGGTTATCGGTGGTATACGGTATCGTGAAACGTCTGGGCGGCGTCATCAATGTTTATAGCGAACCCGGCCAGGGTGCCGAGTTCGAGATTCTTTGTCCGCGTCATATTGAAACTAGACCGTGAGTTCATCGCCGTGGACCCGCAACGCCTGATCACCAGCCTCCTTGCGCATACCCACGAAGGTATCGTGATCACTGACGCCGGGGCGATGATCGTTGAAGTCAACCGTGCGTTTAGCGAACTGACCGGCTATTCCCGCACCGAGGCGATTGGACGTAATCCCCGCTTTCTGCAGGCCGGCCACCACTCGCCAGAATTTTACGCCCATCTGTGGGGAGCGCTGCTCGAACAAGGCTACTGGCGAGGCGAGCTGCTGAATCGTCATAAAGATGGCCGGATGATCGCGGACCGCGTAACCATTTCAGCAGTCCCCGACGACAACGGCGTGACCGCTTATTACGTTGGCTTGTTCTCCGATATTACCCACTCCAGCGAGAGCCGGCGGCAGCTCCAGCAGATGGCCTACCATGACGCCTTAACGGGCCTGCCGAATCGTCTGCTGCTGCTGGATCGCCTACAGAGCGCTATTGCCCGCGCCGACCGTGAAAACATCATGTTGGCGGTTTGTTACCTCGATCTGGATGGATTCAAACCGGTCAATGATCTGCTTGGCCACGCCGCCGGCGATCAATTACTGATCATGGTGGCCGAGCGCTTGCGCCATTGCACCCGCGAAAGCGATACCGTGGCGCGCCTGGGCGGTGACGAATTTGTCGTGTTGCTGAGCAGCTTGAACCAGGCGGAGGAATGTGAACCCACCATTCACCGTTTGCTCAGTGTCCTGGCCGCACCCTACCGGGTGCATGAACAATCTTTCGATGTGACCGCCAGCATTGGCGTCACGCTGTACCCGTTGGACGGCTGCGATGCGGATACGCTGGTGCGCCATGCTGACCAGGCTATGTACCTTGCCAAGCAGGCCGGACGTAACCGCTACGTCCTGTTCGACGCCGACCAGGACCGCCAGCTCCGCGCCCGTCGGCAACAACTGTCCCGGATCGAAGCCGGGCTGACGGCCCACGAATTTCGTCTGTATTTCCAACCCAAAGTGGATTTATATCGGGGCGTGGTCATTGGCGCTGAAGCGTTGGTGCGCTGGCAACACCCGGAACAGGGCCTGTTGCCGCCCAGCGAGTTTCTACCCCTGATCGAAGGTCATCTGTTGATGGTAAAGCTCGATCACTGGGTCTTTACCGAAGCGCTGGAGCAAATGGATCGTTGGCAAGCCCAGGGACTGTCGTTGGCGATCAGCATCAATGTCTCGGCAGCCACGCTTCAGCAAGCTAATTTTCCCGACTGGCTGGCGGAGCAGTTGGCGGAGCATCCCCACATCCCGCCGCAATCTATCGAACTGGAAATCCTCGAAACCACCGCGCTGGATGACCTCCAGCGGGCCTTGCAGGCGATTGAGCAATGCATTCAACTCGGGGTCGGCTTCGCTCTCGATGATTTTGGGACTGGCTACTCATCGCTAACCTATTTTCGACGTCTACCGGTGCGCACACTGAAAATCGATCAGTCTTTCGTGCGCGATATGCTGATCGATACCGAAGACATGACCATCGTCGAGGTTGTCGTCAACCTAGCGCAAACTTTCCAGCGAGCGGTGATTGCCGAAGGCATGGAGACCGCATTGCACGGTGCGGCGCTGTTGCGGCTGGGTTGCCACTGTGCGCAGGGGTATGGCATCGCCCGGCCGATGCCTCCAGAAGCCTTGCCGGACTGGGTGAAGACCTTCACTCGCCACCCGCTCTGGTCGGCGGGCGCGGCGATTGAGGGCTTGCCCTTGCTAAATGTGGAAGCTGAACACCGCACCTGGGTCCGGCAAGTGGACGATTTTCTGCATGGTGCGTGCCCTCAGGCACCTTTTGTCAGCGATGAGCAAACATGCCGTTTCGGCCGCTGGTACATCCAGCAGGGCTTGCTACGCTATGGACACTTGGCGGCTTTCCAAACGCTTGAACCGCTGCATCATCAGTTCCATGAACTCGCCCGGGAGTTGATGGAACCGCAAGCCCGGATGGATGTCGATGCAGCATTGGCGCGCCTCCCGGAGCTTTACACCACCTGTGATTTGTTGATTGAACAACTCTACCGTTTGCAGCGAGAACTGCTGACACCCTGATCACTTTTGGAAAATCGAGAAAGGCCGCAATATGGCAACCATATTAGTGATTGAAGACGACGAGCAATTCTGTCAGATGCTGGCGCAGATGCTGCGGCAAGCTGGCCACCAGGTGGAGACTGCCGCGAATGGCGTGCTGGGCCTCGAACGGTTCCGAGCAAGTGCGCCGGAACTGGTGATTACCGATATTCTGATGCCGGAAAAGGATGGCATCGACACCATCCTGGAGATTAAACGCGAGGGGACGGATACCCGCCTCATCGCGATTTCCGGTGGGCGGCGGGCGATTACTCCCCAGTTCAACCTTGACTCCGCCGCGCTGATCGGCGTCCAGCAAGTGCTGGCCAAACCGTTCTCGCGTCAGCAGATTCTCGAAGCAGTCGAGGCGGCGCTGAGTTAATTGTCCAGCGCAACTAACAATTCCCGCAGAACCGTGGTGGCATAAGCGCCCGCTGGCAATCGAAAGTCGAGAATGGCGGTGCGCGGCTCCGGACATTCCAGCTTCGCCTCCCCGATCATCAGGCGTAACGCCCGGCGCTCCTGCGTCAATCCCGCTGCCGCCAGTCCATCACGGAAGATCGGACTTGTCGCAGTGGCAGCTTCTTCCAGTTCCCGAACCGGGCCACTGCTGCGTAATTCCCCAGCGCCCCATAACGGACCCGTGGGATGAACATCGAAGGCGGCGACCCGCTGGCAGATGGTTTCATCGATCTCCTCAACGGTGAAAATACTGTGGCTGCCGGCCAGCATCAGCACCTCGCCGGGCAGCGCCCTGTTCCAGCTTCCTTCGACGACCCGTTGCGCGAGTACCGCGTTAAACAACGCCGAACGGGCGGCGGACAGATACAGCCCGCGCTGATGCCGGTCGCGCACCTTTTCCCGTCCGCTGAACATCGCTGCCGCCCGTTCCAGATTGCCCGCTTCCCGACCAAAGCGCTGTTCGCCGAAGTAGTTGGGAACCCCGTCCGCTGCCACCCGTTCCAGTCGCGCCGCCAGTTCTGCGGGATCGCCTTCCAGATCGCGGACCGTGATGCGGAACGCATTGCCACTCAAAGCGCCGCGCCGCAATTTGCGCGAATGGCGAACCGCGTTCAGCACGGTAAAATCGGGATGCGGGTCGGTTGCCCAGTCGGGATCGGCCTTGCCGGGCAGATGCACGGAAAACCATTGCTCCGTCACCGCGTGGCGATCTTTCAATCCGGCATAACTCACGGCATTGGCGGAAATACCGGCCCGCTCCGCGAGTCGTTTCGCCACCCAGTCGGTGTTCGCGCCACGCTTGCGCACCCACAGCCAGACATGTTCACCGATGCCATCCAGCGTAAAATCCAGTTCTTCACGAACCTGAAAATCCTCGGGCGCGGTCCGCAACCGGCCCTGGAGGCGCGGTTGTCCGTCTACATAAGGGAGTATCATAAGCAATCTCCATTCGCAGGCATTCCTCGGCCCACGCCTCAGTCAGGAAAGGGTTAATGTTGGGGAGCCGGCATTGTAACCTCTACAACATGAATCGCCATTTTCTACCCGGCAACCACCCCATTGATTCGGTGTTCAATCATGCTGATTTTCGATCAATCCCGTCCCGGTCGTCGGGGCGTTATTCCCGCTGCCGCCCCTGACCAGGCGCTGTCCGACCTTCCAGCCCACCTGCGGCGCACTCAGCCTGCGCCGTTGCCCGAAGTTTCGGAATTGCAAACCGTCCGCCATTACACCCGGCTGTCGCAGAAAAATTTTTCCATCGACACCCATTTCTACCCGCTGGGTTCCTGCACCATGAAGTACAACCCCCGGGTCTGCCATCGACTGGCGTCACTACCCGGATTTCTCAACCGCCATCCACTGGTGCCCGAGTCCCACAGTCAGGGGTTCCTCGCCTGTCTGTACGAGTTGCAGGAGATGTTGCGGGAAGTGACCGGAATGCAAGCGGTTTCACTGACACCGATGGCCGGGGCGCAGGGTGAATTTGCCGGAATGGCGATGATCCGCGCCTATCACGTCGCCCAGGGCGATCAGACGCGGCGCGAAGTGCTGATTCCCGACGCTGCCCATGGCACCAATCCGGCGACCGCGATCATGTGCGGCTTCACCGTGCGGGAAATTCCCACCAACGATCAGGGCGATGTGGACCTCGCTGCCCTGCGTCAGGTGGTGGGGCCGCAGACCGCTGGTCTGATGCTGACTAACCCTTCAACCCTGGGCGTGTTCGAGCGGAATATTGCGGAAATTGCCGAAATCGTCCATGCCGCCGGTGGCCTGCTCTACTACGACGGCGCGAATCTCAACGCCATTCTCGGCAAGGCCCGGCCCGGCGATATGGGTTTCGACGTGATGCACATGAACTTGCACAAAACTTTCGCGACCCCGCACGGCGGCGGCGGTCCGGGTTCCGGTCCGGTCGCGGCCAACGCCCGGCTGGCTCCCTTCCTGCCGGTCCCTATCGTCGGCCAGGACGGCAATCGCTACCGCTGGTTGTCGGAAGCGGACCGCCCGCAGAGTATCGGTCGACTGTCGGCTTTCATGGGCAATGCGGGAGTGATACTGCGCGCTTATATCTACGCCCGGATGCTGGGCCGCGCCGGCATGGGTCGGGTAGCGGAATATTCGACCCTGAATGCCAACTATTTGATGGCGCAACTGGTTAAAGCCGGGTTTGACCTCCCCTTTCCGCAACGCCGGGCCAGCCACGAATTCATCATCACTCTCAAACGCCAGGCTAAAACGCTGGGTATTACCGCCATGGATTTCGCCAAGCGCCTGTTGGATCTCGGGTTCCACGCGCCCACGACCTACTTTCCAATGCTGGTGCCGGAATGCCTGCTGATTGAACCGACGGAAACCGAGTGCAAGGAAGAACTGGACGCCTTCATCGCCGCGTTGCAACAGATTCAACAGGAAGCGGAAGCGAGTCCTGAACAGGTCAAGGGTGCGCCGCATCATCGCCCGGTGCGACGGCTGGATGAAGTGCGCGCCGCCCGCGACATGGATCTGGCCTGGCGTCCGGCGGTTTAAGCGGCAATGGCCTACGCGCAACACAAGGGTTGGCGGCGACTGGTCAACGCAACCGGCTATTCCTGGGCCGGTTTGAAAGCGGCCTGGCGTAACGAGGAAGCGTTTCGCCAGGAAGCGTTGCTATGCGCAGCGCTGGTTCCCCTCGCGTTATGGCTGGGCGATGGGGCCGTGGAACAGGCGCTACTGATTGGCAGCCTGCTGCTGGTGGTCATTGTCGAGTTGCTCAATTCCGGCATCGAAGCGGTGGTTGACCGCATTGGCCAGGAGCGCCACGAATTGTCGGGACGCGCCAAGGACATCGGCTCGGCGGCAGTGTTCGCAGCGCTGTTGAACGCCGCGATCATCTGGTTGTTGATTCTGCTGTAGGTGGGTCATTGTCCCGCCATACACCAGGATTTTAACCATGGAACACACTGAAAAATCGGGAATCTTCCGTGTGCTTCCGTCGGTTTCCATGACCCTGCTCAAAATAACAACCCATGCTTGATGAGGCTTCGTTAGCTCGTCCCGATTTTGCGTCGGCTGCGCATATTGCATTTTTTTGATTCCATTTTGCTTCTTCTTTGCTACCCTTTATTGAGGCATTATTCAAACAGGGACATCAAAGGAGACAACCGTGCGTACTGGCATCGTCATTGATTCGGCCTGCGATTTACCGCAAGACTACCTCCATAACCACCCGATCCATATCATGCCGATTAGTCTGCATCTGGGGTACGACCTGTTCCGGGATGTGCGCGAACCGGAGGCAACCCAGGCGTTTTATCGCAAATATCTGGCAGAGAGGACTATGGATGCGGAAACCGCGCCGTTCTCGGTGGAGCAGATCAGGGAACTGTTTCTCGATGAACTGGTGCTGAAATATGATCGGGTGCTGGTCATTACCATTGCCCAGACCCGCAGTCCCATCTTCGCCAACGCCACCGAAGCTGCTTATATGATCCTCAAACAATACCGCGAGCGTCGCCAGAAAGCAGGATTGCCCGGTTCCTTCTATCTGACCGTCGTGGATAGCAAAACCCTGTTTACCGGTGAGGGCATACTGGTGCATGAAGCGATACGGTTGCTGGAGGAGCAGAATCTGTCGTTTGGCGTATTACGCGGTGTTATCGAACAGTTGAGCCAGCAGGTCTACGGTTATCTGGTGCCGGATGATTTGTTCTATGTCCGTCATCGGGCGAGCAAAAAAGGCGAAAAATCGATTGGCCTGATCAGTTATCACTTTGGCACACTGCTGGATATCAAGCCGATTATCGGGTTTCACCGAGGCGAAAGTGAGGTCGTGGACAAGGATCGGGGCTTCGACCGGGCATTAATCAAACTGTTCAACATTGCCCGGCAAGCCATTGACCAGGGACTGGCGACCCGCATCATCAACACCAGTTATGCGGGCGAACTGGAAGTAATTCGCCGCAAACGGGTCTTTGTTGATTTCGAACGTTATGCCAGAGAGCGCGACATCGACGTGTTGCTGTCGGTGATGAGTACGGCAGGCGGCATCAACGTTGGGCCGGGTTCGTTCGCGTTATCCTACATCGCTGGCCCGCCCATCGCGGTTCCCAATAGCGTCGAGGCGTGTACGGTGAACCGGAATCCCCAGCAGGAATGGGAACTGGCGGATTGGGCGATTTGAAGCAGCGATTAGCGAATAGTGAGTAGCGAGTAGCGAGTAGCGAGTTTTTCCTGTGCGCATTTCGCTATTTCGCTATCTCCCTAACTGGCTATCTCACGCTTCCCCTGCATGAAGAACCGGTACAGCACGGGTATGACAAACAGCGTGAGCACCGTCGAAAACGCCAGTCCCCAAACAATACTGGCGGCGACCGGTCCCCAGAGCAGTGACTGTCCCGCCAGGCCAAACGCCAGGGAGAATAGCCCGGCGATGGTGGTGCCGGTCGTCATCAGAATGGCGATGACCCGACGCCGGGCGGCGTAAAGCGTCGCGTGGAGGGTGTTCATGCCAGCCGTCCGACGGGCGTTGGCGGCGTCGATCAGGACAATTGCGGCGTTGACCGCAATACCCGTCAGGGCAATGATCCCGTACAGGGTGTACAGCGACAGCGGATTTCCGGAGGCCAGCAGACCCAGCGTGACTCCGGTAAACGCCAGCGGCACCGTGACCAGGATCAATAGCGGCTGGAAATAGCTGCGGAATTGCGCCGCCAGGATCAGGTAGATCAATCCCACGCCCAGCAGGAACAGCGGCCCCATGGCGTCCAGCGATTCGTTGATGTCATCCAGTTCGCCGGAGAAATCCAGATCAGTGTTGGGATAGCGGTTGCGAACCGATTCCCAGGCGGCGCGTAACTGGTTGTTAGCCGAAAGGGTGTCGGTGATCTCGCTATCCAGATCGGCCTCCACAGTGATCGCCCGACGCAGATTCCAGTGTCGAATCAGTCCAAGACTTTCACGTTCTTCGGCAGCCAGCAGTGCGCCAAGAGTCGTCGTTCCGCCGCCGGGCAGGGCAATGGGGTCGTCCAGCAGATCCTCGACCTGGGCCACGGTGCGCGGTGCAGCCCGCACCCGCAGTTCGACCTTTTCCCCCTGATCACGCAAATCGGCGACGACCTCGCCGTCCAGATGCAAACGCACCAGCCGGGCGACCATACCGGGGTCCAGGCCGGCATTGCGGGCGGCGTTGACATCGACTTCCAGGCTCAGTTCCGCCCGCCCGGCAATGTCGTTATCGGTAATATCGCGAGCTCCGGGAATCTTCGCGATCATCGCTTTGACCGCATCAGCCGCGGCGCGTAGTTCCTGACGGTCATCAACCCGCACCTTAACGCTGATCGGTTTGGCCGTCGGCGGGCCGCCCGAGAGCTTGAGGAAAGCAATGTCTGCCCGGCCCGGCGTCTGCGTCACCGCCTCGCGCATCGCCTCAATGATCGGGTCCAGACCGCGCATCGTGGGCGTCGCGGGATTGAGCGAGACGGTGATCTGGCCGTACTGGTCGCCATAAAGCACCTCGGTTTCCGTAAACTGGACGCCGGCCATGGCGACCACCGAACGCGCTTCACCGTCGCGCAGTCCGGCGTGCACCCGCTGTTCCACGGCCAGAGTTTGCCGCAAGGTCGCTTCCAGTGTCGCGTCCGCTGGCATATTCACATTGACGTAGTACAGACGGATCGGGTCAAAGGCGAAGAACTGGAATTTCACCCACCCTGCGCCAACCGCCAGGACCGCGCCGATAAACAGCGCCAGCGCCAGCCCCAGATAGCGCACCGGGTAACGCATGACCCGCACCAATAACCGGGTGTAGTTGACGCGAATCCAGTGCGTCCCCCGCTCCCGCCATTTCTGGGTGCGCGAGCGACTGATGGCGCGGCTGCCCAGCGCTGCGACATGGGCGGGCAACATCCAGAACGCCTCGATCAAACTGACCAGCAGGCCGACTGTGACCACAAAGGGAATGATAAACATGAATTTACCGACGATGCCCGGCAACAGCATCAGCGGCAGAAAGGCGGCAATGGTAGTGGAGACGGCGGCAATTACTGGCAATCCGACTTCGTGCAGCGCATCCAGAACCGCGTCCAGCGCTGTCATGCCCCGCTCCATGCGGAAGTAGGTCGCTTCAACGATGACCACCGCATCGTCAACCAGCATCCCCAGGACAATCACAACGCCTAATAGCACTGAGACGTTCAGCGTTGATCCCACGGCCTCCAGCGTCGCAAAAGCGCCGGTGACAGAAAATACGACGCCCAGCGTCACGAGGATCGCGATGCGCGAACCGAGGAACAGCCAGCAGACCGCCAGCACTAACAGCAGACCGATGGCCGCATTATTCTGCATGATGTCCAGCGCTTCACGAGTCGGCACGGTCTGGTCGTCCGTCAGGTGGAGTTCCAGGCCACTGCCAGCCAGCACCACGTTCTTACGTTCCAGATAGTCGCGAATCCGGCCCACCAGTTCGAGAGTGTTGGTGTAACTGATCTTGGTGACGGACAGCATTACGCCCGACTGGCCGTTCATGGCCGCCAGTTGCAACGGATCATCACGACCCCGCCGGACCTTGGCAATGGCGTCTAGCGTGGTGCGGGCATCGGTCGCGCCGGGCGGTTGCAGATAGAAACCGGCGAGTAATTCAGGATCAGCCGTCGTGCCGCTGACCCGCACCAGCCACTCGCCCTCTGGG
>JAUPTV010000014.1 GCA_030917925.1 Pseudomonadota bacterium | reverse complement strand
GTCCGACTCCAACTCGCCAGGAAGTAAACACGTCGATTCAATACTCATCCGCCCCAACATCTGTGGCAAGCCGGGAACTGAAGCGCCATCCAGCACTGCATAAACGGTCGTCTCGGGAACGGCGAAAAGGTGTTCGGATAATTTCGATAAAACCACACTGGACATGACGTGCTCCACATAGCTAAAAATTCGCTGCTTACAACTGGCGAGACAGCGGTTCCTGCGACCGCTGTTGTTCCTGCGACCGCTGTTGTTCCTGCAACTGCTGTTGTTCCTGCAACTGCTGTTGTTCCTGCGACTGCTGTTGTTCCTGCGACCGCTGTTGTTCCTGCAACTGCTGTTGTTCCTGCGACCGCTGCTGACTCTGCCGCCGGGTAAAGGGAGCGCCAGACTGGGCGGCACTGGATCGAGTCCGGGCTGGCGAACTCTGGAAACCGTCAACACTGACTGAATCCAGCGATTGCGGACCCGGTGCCTGGATCGGGGACGACTGGGCGCTGGTCACTTCACCCGCCTGATCGTCCGCCGCTTCCTTCGGTGCCGTGGGATCCTTGGGCGTATCTGGCGAACTGCCTGATCCAGAACCCGCAGATCCGCCGCTGTTAATCATCACGAAAGGCGTACCGCTAATGAAGATCCCGGCTGGACTAATATCAATAAAATTGCTGCCTGCTTTAATCGTCAATTGCATTCCCGCCTCAATCACCACTTTCATCCCCGCCTTGAGATGAATCTCCATACCCGCGTCCAGCGCATGATTCTGGCCGACCTTTTCCTGCTGATTCATCCCCACTTTCAGCGAAAGTGTGCCACCAATCTTTTGATTGCAATTACCGCCAACTTGCAGATGTTGCTCACCGGCTACTTTCGCCATTTGATCGCCGCTGCCGCCATCGCCGGATTTGACCGTCAGGTGCTTCTCGCCATCCACTTCTTCAAACTGCTTTTTCTTGACAATCAAATGCCGTTCACTACCGATCCACTCGCGAGCATCATTCTTGATGCGGATATCCTCATCGCGCTCGCCATGCATAAAAATCTGTTCCTTGCCCTTATCATCCTCAAAGCGCAATTCGTTAAAACCTCCGCCTCCCTTACTCGACAGACTTTTAAGCGTGGACATCGTTTTTTTATCGGGCAACGCATAAGGTGGCATATTAGCACCGTTATAAACCCGGCCCGTGATAATCGGACGATCCGGATCGCCTTCAAGAAAATCCACAATCACTTCCTGACCGATGCGCGGTAAATACAAAGCGCCCCACTTTTTACCGGCCCAACTTTGCGCTACCCGAATCCAGCAGGAACTTTTTTCATTAGCGCTATCATAGCGATCCCAGTGAAAGTGGCATTTCACCCGCCCATATTGATCCGTATAAATTTCCTCCCCCTGCGGACCGACCACGATGGCTGTCTGCGGTCCTTGCACCCCTGGTTTCGGCGTGATGCGCGGCGCACGGTAGGGTTGCTCGGCATCGATAGCGATGATGCGCACCTGGTAAGGTTTGGTGGATTCTGGAACCGGCTTCGATTCATAGGGATCGGCTTGCAATTCATAGGTGGCCGAGACCACCAGGTGCTTGCGATCCTGCGCCGAATTGCCGCTATTGGTCAGCTTGAATAAACACCCCACGGCCAGACCCTGCGTGACGCCTTCCGCCCGAACCGTCCGGTGTTGCGCCAGCAACTCTTCGAGGCGAATCCGGGTGTAATTATCGCCATCGCCAGATTCAGTGTACTCGCCCGGATAGTCATAGACCGCGAATTTGGCCATGGGGTGACCCTTCGGCTTCGATACGGTCTTGCGCAGATTCTTGGTTGGAGCGGTAAAATCGAAGTCGTTGAGCGCATATTCGCCAGCCTGCACCTGCTTCTCGACAATCCATTCAAACAGATGATCCCGCTCTTTCCATTGCATGGCGTCAGGCGGATAATAAGGCACTTCGTCATAATTTGGAAAAGCGCTATGCGCACTGGCGTCATCCGCCAGCACTAAAATATGCTTGCCATTTTCATGCTTAAAATAGTAATAAATGCCTTCCTGTTCCATCAGCCGACTCACAAAATTAAAATCCGTTTCCCGATACTGTACACAGTATTCCCAAGTCCGATACTGGCCGCTCAGTGATTTCTTGAAATCGGTAAATCCATGCTTCTGAAAGACCTCTTCGATAATTTGAGGAACCGTTTTTTCCTGGAAAATCCGGCAGTCGGCAGTGCGAGTCAAAAACCACAGCCAGGGACTGAGCGTAGCCCGGTAGGCTCCGTAGCGCATCCCGCGCATTCCCAAATAGCTAAAGCGGGTGACGAAACCATTGAAATAGCGGGAACCAGCGCCACGCGCCTCGGGTAATTGCATACGAACTGTCATGTTTTTACCTAATACCGACGCCAGTTCAATATCGGTTCGTTCACTGAGTAATTCCAGTTCGTATTCAAACAGCCGCCCCAGTTGCTCGGTCCCGACCATCCGATAGAAAACCAGGACATCCTCGCCAAGCGGGGTATTGACCGCGAAGATTCGGTGTTTTTGCGTGATGGCCATAATCCAGACTCCCAGCCTAATCGTTGCGAATGAACAACAGAATGATTGAGTTTAGCAGAAAACCCGGATCAGGAAGTCTATCGCCAAACCGGCCAGAATCGGACTAGACTTTCTGCCATACTTCCTTTTAAGAGATCAAACATCATGCCAGGCCGAATGGAATTTCAGTTAAACCTGCCTGAATCCGCAACACATCCGGTCCGCCGCGATCCTGCCGCCCCGCTGCGTCTGCTCATCATGGCGGATTTCAGCGGTCGCGCCTACCGGGAAACGCCCGGTCCGCTGAGTGATCTGGCCAGTCGCCCGTTATTAACCGTGGATGTGGATACGCTGGACGCGGTGATGGCACGGCTGGCACCCAAATTGCGGTTGACCGGACCCGAACCGGGGTCGATCCTCACGCTCGGTTTTAGCCAGCTCGATGACTTTCATCCTGACGCCCTGTATCGGCGACTGGAAACGTTCCAGGTTCTGCGTCGCAGTCGCGCCCGATTGCTGAATCCGGCCAGTTTTGCCCAGGCCGTTGCCGAATTGGCCCCCTCATCAGCGCCTGAACCGGTCCAGACTGGTCCGGCGAAAGCGGAATCCGACCAGGATTTACTGGGCCGGTTACTGGGTCAGACGTCCTCTCCTCTCCCTGCCGCCCGACCCGTTGAACCCGCTGCTGCTGCGATCCAGTCCTTTCTGCGGTCCGTCGTGCAACCGCATATTGTCCATACCCCCCCGAACCAGTCAGCCTGGGTGGCGGCGGTGGATGCGGCGATCAACGATCAACTGCGGGCGATTCTCCATCAACCGGCATTCCAGGCGCTGGAAGCGGCTTGGCGCAGCGTCCACGGACTCATCACTGATCTCGACAGCGATACTGTGCAAGTGACGCTGCTGGATGTGACCCGTGAGGAATTGCTGGCGGATCTGCGCACGGCGGGCGGGCAACCCACCGCCACCAGCCTGTACGCCCTGCTGATCGACCGGGGGGTACAAATGCCGGACGGGCAGCCTTGGTCGCTACTCATCGGCGACCATCGCTTCAACGCCGGACCGGAAGATGTGGCCCTATTGGCGGCTCTGGGAACCCTGGCGGCTCATGCCGGTGGGCCATTCCTGGCCGAAGCGGCACCGGAACTATTAGGCGCGGCTTCTGTAGCGGCGCTGGCCGATCCCGGAACCTGGACGCCACTGCCAGCGCCTCAGGCGGAAAACTGGCAGGCTCTGCGTGAATGCGCCATCGCGCCCTGGCTGGGACTCGCGCTACCCAGAGTGTTGCTACGGCTCCCATACGGTCGTAAAACCGATCCGGTAGAACACATCGAGTTCGAGGAAATGCCGCTGGGCCGCGATCCTGACGCTTACCTGTGGGGCAATCCAGCCTTCGTCTGCGCCCGGCTTATCGCAGCGGCGTTCGCCGAAAACGGCTGGGCATTCAGTCCCAGCGATGTCTTGGAATTGGACGATCTACCTGCACATGTGTACGAAGAAGCCGGGGAACGGGTGATGCAACCAGCCACCGAGACGTTGCTGAGTGAGCGGGCCATGCAGGCAGTTCTATCCCAGGGGGTCATGCCGTTACTCGGCCATCGCCAGCGCAACGCGGTCCGGCTGGCGCGGTTTCAGTCGCTGGCGGAACCCGCTGCCGCACTCGCCGGCGGTTGGGCGGGATGAGCGCTGACGGGACGGCGATTTTCCTTGACCATCACCGTAGCGTCGCCATGCATCAGGCTTTTATCCAAATTCGCGGACTGGCCCGCAGTTATACCGAGGGCGAGCAGCAGCGAAACATTTTCACCGGCCTTGATCTGGACATCGACCGGGGCGCGTTTATCGCCCTGCTCGGTCAGTCCGGTTGCGGGAAATCGACCCTGCTGAACCTGCTGGGCGGTATCGACCTGCCCGATGCCGGGCAAATTCAAATCGCCGGGCGCTCCCTGACCGGGATGAACGAACGCGAACGCACCCGTTTTCGCCGTCGCCATATCGGCTTTGTGTTCCAGTTTTTCAACCTGATTCCGACGCTGACTGTTGCCGAAAATCTGTTGTTGCCGCTGGAATTGAACGGTCTGGCCACCCCGGAACAGTACGACCGGGCGCTGGAATTGCTGGACCATGTAGGACTGGGCGACCGGCGTCACAGTTTTCCGGAGCGGCTGTCCGGCGGCGAACAACAGCGACTGGCCATTGCCCGAGCATTGGTCCACGGTCCTTTATTGCTGTTAGCCGATGAACCGACCGGCAATCTTGACGCCGTGACCGGTGAGCGGATTCTGGAACTGCTGCTGACATTGCACCGACAAGCGGGAACGACCATCGTCATGGTGACCCATAGCCAGGAAGTTGCGGCTCGTGCGGACCGCATTTTAGTGCTGGATGCAGGGTTTATCCGGGAATTGGCTCGATGACGCCGCTATTCTGGCGAGCCTTGTTGCGCCACCCGTTGCGCCATCCCTGGCAACTGGCTTTGGCGATTCTGGGTATTGCGCTGGGCGTGGCCGTCGTTGTCGCCGTCGATTTGGCCAACGCCAGCGCCCGCCGCAGTTTTACCCTGACCATGGATCGGCTCACCGGTCAGGCGACGCATCGCCTAGTGGGCAACGCTCAGGGCATCCCGGAGGCGTGGTATGTCCAGTTGCGGGTAGAACGTGGTCTTCGCTTGTCTGCACCGGTCGTTACCGGCTATTTGCCCAACGCGGACCGCCCCGGCCAGTTGCTGCAAATTCTGGGCGTTGATCCCTTCGCTGAAAGTCCTTTTCGCAATCCCGCTGCCGATTTAACAGGAAGCGACTTCGATTTACGCGCTCTGCTCACTCAGTCGGCGGCGCTGTTGCCGGAGGCGTTCGGTGCGCAGGTCACGCTGAAACATGGCGATCAGCGCTTCACCCTGCACCGCGCCGGAACGCTAACCGGGCCGGAACTGGATGGGCTGATCATTACCGACATCAGCACTGCGCAAACCCTGCTGGGCATGGTCGGACGATTGAGTCATATCGACCTGATTTTGCCTGACGGTCCCGCAGGCGAACAACAGGCGGCTGAACTACGAGCCGGATGGCCGCCCGAATTGCGACTGGAGCGACCGGCTGAACGCACTCAGACCATGGCGGATTTAAGCGCCTCGTTTTCCCTGAATTTAACGGCGATGAGTTTGCTGGCGCTGGTAGTCGGGATGTTCTTGATCTACAACGCGATCTCCTTCTCGGTGGTGCAACGCCGGCCGCTATTGGGACTGTTGCGGGCGCTGGGCGTCAGTCGGCGGGAACTGTTGATCGGCATTCTGGGCGAAGCGCTGCTGCTCGGCCTGGCCGGAACCCTGCTTGGCGTTCTGCTCGGTCTCTGGCTTGGTTCCGGGTTAGTGCATCTGGTCACCCGCACGATCAATGACCTTTACTATGTGTTGAGCGTCCGTGAGTTCTTCATTGATCCCTGGTCGCTGGCCAAGGGCGCAACGCTCGGCATCTTCGCCACGCTGGCGGCGGCCTGGTTGCCGGCTATGGAAGCCGCCGATGCCCCGCCGGGCGCGGTACTCAGTCGGGCGCATCTGGAAAGTCGCTGGCAGGATTCCCTGCCCCGCTTTCTGCTCGGGGGCCTGGGACTGTTAGCGGCAGGCGCTCTGGTGCTGCGGTTTTCGCAATCGCTCACGGCGGGCTTTACCGGCCTGTTCCTGCTGATTCTGGGCTGTGCGCTGCTGACGCCGCCGATAGTGGTCGGGCTGGTTCGGTTGAATCAGCCGCTGACGGCGCAACTGGGTCTGATAGCGCGAATGGCTAATCGCGATGTCGCCCGCCATCTCAGTCGCACCGGGATTGCCATTGCCGCGCTAATGGTGGCGTTTTCCGCGACGGTTGGCGTGGGGGTCATGGTGGACAGTTTCCGGGGCGGCGTGGCGCTGTGGATTAGCGATTTGTTGAACGCGGATGTGTATGTTGCGCCTGCTTCCATTGAAGACAGCAGCAACTATTCAGAAGCGGTGAACCCGGCGACGCTGGCGGCATTGCGGGCCACACCCGGCGTGGCGGCTATTTCGACTTACCGGGGCAGTCGGGTGGATCTCGATGGACGCCCAGTGACCCTGATCGCCGCTGATCTGGCTCCCGCATCGCAAGCGGGTTATTGGCTGATCGACGGCCAAGCCGAGCAGGTGTGGTCCGCGTTCCAGACCGGTGAGGCGATTCTGATTTCCGAACCGTTGGCTTATCGGCGGGGATTGGGTGTTGGCGACCGACTGGACTTGCCGACTGATGAGGGGTTGCGCAGTTTCGCCATTGCCGGGGTGTTTCTGGACTACGGTTCGGAACACGGGCGGATTCTGCTGCATCGCAGCGGTTATGAACGGTATTGGCGCAATCCAACGGTAGGTTCCGTCGCCCTGTTTGCTGCGCCTGGGGAATCGCTGGCGACGTTGCGCGAACGGTTGCAGGAGCGGCTGGGGCCACTTCAGGCGCTGTTGATTCGTTCCAACCGTGACATTCAGAGCCGCACCCTGGAGATTTTCGACCGGACGTTCACCATCACCCGAGTGTTGCGGGTACTGGCGATTCTGGTTGCAGTCGTCGGGGTGTTGAGCGCCCTGCTGGCCCTGCATCTGGAGCGGGCACGGGAATTTGCCATGCTACGGGCTACGGGAATGACCACGGGGGAAATTGGCCGCCTGGTGTCGTTACAAACCGGATTTATGGGCGCGGCGGCCGGTTTGCTGGCGATCCCGACCGGATTGCTGCTGGCGACGGTGCTGATTTTCGTGATCAATCGCCGGGCGTTCGGCTGGAGTCTGCCGTTGACCGTCGACCCGATGCTGTTGCTGGAAACACTGGCGCTGGCGATTTTAGCGGCGCTGCTGGCGGGACTGTATCCGATCTGGCGCATGGCTCGCACTCGCCCGGCGGAGGCGTTGCGGATGGAGTAGCGTCGGAGGGTGACTGGCGGAGCGGGTCAAACGGGGTTTGCTGGTGCAGCATGATCAGGGACGTGGGGCTTGGTAGGGATAGCTATCAATTTTCTTGCATTTTTTAGAATGCCCTATAATATTGCGAAATTGTTTATGCAAGAATAGCAAGTTCATTGAAGAGGTCACAGCCATGTCCGAAAAAATCGCTCATAAATTCATTGGTTATCGTGTCAGAGCCGCCCGTGAGGCCAAGGGCTGGACGCAGGATCAGCTCACCCGTGGACTCGCGTTGAAGGATCGACAGTCGGTTTCCGACATTGAGAACGGCAAGCGCGGGGTGAAATCGGATGAGTTGTTGGTGCTGGCTGACTTGCTGGATCGGGAGCTTGAATTTTTCCTCGACCCTTTCGCTGTGACTGGCGAAGCCCGATTTTCATGGCGCGTTGCCCCGACCGTGGCGGAGGCGGTGCTGGACCGGTTCGAGCAACAGGCCAGTCAATGGATTGGTTTGCTTCGCTGGTTGCGTGAGCAACAAGATCAGCGGCGGAGCGTCCTCAAGCGCACGTTGCGATTGATGGCGCAGTCCTCGTTTGAAGTGGCGCAGGCGCGAGCCGAGGGATTGGCGACCGAACTGAATCTGGGGCTGATTCCGGCGGAGACCCTGATTGATCAGGTTGAACGCGAACTGGATATCCCGGTGTTGTTTGTGGATATGGCGGACGCCAGCCCTGGGGAAACCATTTCCGGGGCGACTTGCCATCTGGACGATTTAGGCGTGATTCTGATCAATCGGCAGGAACCGGAAGGGCGACGGTTCTATGATCTGGCGCATGAGTTGTTTCATGCGCTGACCTGGGAGGCGATGCGCCCGGATCATCGGGAATCGAATGCGCCCGATGAGCGCCATAAAGGGAAGCGGATTGAGCAGTTGGCAGATAACTTTGCGGCGGCGCTACTGATGCCGCAAACCTCGCTGGAGCACATTCTCGACTATAATCGGTGTAACGATCTGGGGCATTTGTCCGAAGTCGCCGCTCGGTTGCGCGTTACCCCCATGGCGCTGGCTTGGCGGTTGTTTAATCTCAAGCTGATTGATGACGATACCCGTCGCAGTCTTGGCCAACAGAAGCAGCGTCCATCAGTAGCCAGTGTGCCAAAACGATTTTCTCCTGCATTCGTGCAGCATCTCCACGAGGCGCTGGATCGCGGTCAGCTTTCCGCCCGCAAGGCGGCAAAGGCGATGGGGCTGGGACTGGGAGGGCTGAATGAGCTTTTTGCGGAATATGGTCTGCCTGCGCCGTTTGAGCTTTGAGGTGCGGATATGGCAAAGATTCGTGTGTTTGCTGATACCAATATTATTCTCGAAGCGTTTCGAACAGGTTGCTGGACGGCAATCAGTAGTCACTTTGCTATCGAAACCGTCGAGAAATGCGTTGAGGAAACACTGACAGGTAACCCGGATGATTCTCGTCATATTCAAGTTCTTCCGGCAGATTTGAAAAGTGGTCTTGCAGGTCAACATCCGGTAGCATCTAAGGAAATCGGCTCATTGTTGCTCGCCCATCCTACCTGTAGCGTACTTGATGACGGTGAAAAGCATCTCTTGGCGTGGCTATTTGCCAATAAATTGTTACCATCATCGGCCATTTTTGTTACTACTGCTGATAAAGCAGCCTTAGTTGCTACTCATAGACTTGGCTGGCTCGATTGCACCGTTTCTCTGGAAGATCTCGCCCGTAAATCTGGCATGGGGCGCGTCAAATTGGACGCACTGGCCTTGCAGTATCGGGAAAATTGGCTATCGGGCATCAAGACCAAAATTCGATTGGGGATTCATTGAATTATTCACAGCGTTAATTCGCTTAATCTTAATCCTTAAATAAGGTATTTTTTATGAGTGATGAAATCAAGAAGGTTTTTGAAACCGTCAAAAATTCAATTTCTGATGATGTATTAAATACAACAAAAGAACTAATTGTAAATCGTCTTTTTATTCCAGAAATTCCAAATATTGAACATCTTACCAACCCGAATTTTGCAAGTGAATTTCATAAGAGAATCGCAAAATTGATTCAAGAATTTGGCTGGAATTAATATTAATGCAAAGAATGATGATACCCGCGTTGCCGGAGGTACTGCTCTAATTCGTGTATCTTCATTATTATCTGGCAAAGCAGAAATAGTCCAATTTTTATTATCTAATGGCGCAGACATTAATGCAAAAGATGATGAAGGTAGAACTGCGCTAATGTGGGCAGCATTTGGAGGTAAAAAAGAGACTCTACAGATACTTTTAGCTTATAATGCTGATATTAATTTAAGAGATAATAATGGAAGAACTGCACTGATGCAGTTATCATATTGTCAGTAACACTGAAATTATAGAAATTTTACTTGCACACGGAGCAAGGCTTGAGGATAAAGATAATGATGGCTGGACTCCATTAATTCATGCTTCGGTTGATGGTAATGTCAAAATTGCAGAAGTCTTACTTTCGCATGGAGCAAATCTTGAGGCAAAAGATTATTATGGAGATACTGCCTTGATTAAAGCATCCGGAGATAAGAAAAGAGCAAGTATTGTAAAATTGCTAATTGAGCGTGGGGCAGATGTTTATGCAACAAATAATAACGGTGGGACTGCAAGGAGAGCAGCATGTCTGAATTCCAACAGTAAAGTTTATGAAATGTTGCTGCATCCATATAAATATTCAAATAGAAGATAAAGAATACGCTAATTCAAACATTAGTATTATTGACTTAAAAATCAAGACACATTATCAATTTTACAGTGTCTAGCCGATGCTGAAAAACGCAGTCAAACGGATATTATGCGCGAGGCGCTACAACGCTACTTGCAACAAGCCCGAGCATCTAATGCCCATTTGCCCTCAGGCACCGGGCGTTTTCACAGTGGGCGCAGCGATATTTCACAGCGGTCAGAAGAAATCCTTCAACAAACCATTCGATGGGAACTTCATGGCGCTGATCGTTGAAAGTGCTGACGGTCGATGAACGCGATTTTCGCGCAATGCGCTCTAAATTGGGCTTCCTGATCCTGTTGCCGGCTGACGCCTAACCCTTCATTGAGAACCCCCCATGCACCAACTCCTGCAACTCCGCTCCACCGTACAAACCGCTTCTGGCCATCCCTGCACGGTCGAAACCTTCCTCGGCGGCGGTGGTCAGGGCGAAGTCTACCGCGCCCAATTAGGCGGCAAACCCCTCGCCCTCAAATGGTACTTCCCGGAACAGGCCACGACCGCCCAGCGGCACAATCTGGACACCCTGATTCGCAAAGGTTCGCCCAGCCCGGCGTTCCTCTGGCCCATGGAACTGACTACGGCCACTGGCGTTCCTGGCTTTGGCTACATCATGCCGCTACGCGAACCGCGCTATAAAGGCATCGTGGATCTGATGAAGCGGCGCATTGAACCCTCGTTCCGCTCTCTGGCGACCGCCGGCCTGCAACTGGCGCAAGCGTTCCTCGAACTCCATGCCCAGGGCCTGTGCTATCGGGATATTTCCTTCGGCAACGTCTTTTTCGATCCGAACACCGGCGATATTCAGGTCTGCGATAACGATAACGTCGCGATTGACGGGCAGGGCAGCAGCGGCGTCCTCGGCACCCCGCGCTTCATCGCCCCGGAAGTGGTGCGCGGCGAAGCGGCCCCCAGTACCCAAACCGACCTGTTTTCTCTGTCAGTGCTGCTGTTCTACCTGTTCCACATTCATCATCCGCTGGAGGGTCAGCAGGAAGCGTCGATTAAATGCTTCGATCTGCCCGCGATGAACAAGCTATATGGCACGGAGCCGCTGTTTATCTTTGATCCCGCCAATGCCGCCAACCGCCCGGTTCCCGGCCTGCATGACAATCCATTAGCGTACTGGCCGATTTACCCCCAAGTCCTGCGCGACCGCTTCACCCGTGCCTTCACGACGGGCCTGCATGATCCCCATGCCCGGATTCGGGAAAGTGAATGGCGGGCGGCGCTGGTGCAGTTACGCGATGCGATTCTGTACTGTGGCCATTGCGGCGCGGAGAATTTCTATGACGGGGAAGCGTTACGGGCCAATGGCGGACAACCCGGCGCTTGCTGGTCTTGTCAGAAATCCTTGACGCTGCCCTTCCGCCTCCGCCTGGGACGCGACGTGATCATGCTCAATCACGATACCCAGTTGTATCCGCACCATGTGGACCCCCAACGGCTTTATGACCTGTCGCAACCGGTGGCGGTGATCCAACAGCATCCGCAGAATCCGAACCTTTGGGGCTTGAAAAACCTGTCCGCTGTGAAGTGGGTCATCACCACCACCGACGGAACTATCCGGGATGTCGAACCGGGCCGGAGTGCGGGGTTGGCGGTGGGCGTGAAGATTAACTTCGGCCATGTCGAAGGCGAGATTCGGATTTAATCATCAGGAGAGTTCCACGATGCACGATGCACCCCGTCAAAAACTCCGTGAACTGATCATCGAATATGGCCGTTCCTTGTGCGATGACCCGCGCCGCTGTGAGGCGTTACTCAAGGACTACTGCGGCCAGCACAAGCGAGAGATTTTCGTGCTGATCAGCGCCCTCAAGAATCGCGTGGCCGAAGATTTGCTCAAGGCTCCGGCTGGAATCCCACAATCCATCGTGCTGGCGCGATTGAACAAGCGGCTGGAGGATGAACTGGCGATGACCCCGGAGGCGGCTCACTGGGCGGTGGAATCATGGGCGCTGGCATTGGGCGTGATTGATCAAGCGATTATGGTAATCAAGCCTGTTATCTCCCCACTACAACCAATTCCAACTAATGAAACCCTTACCTCTCTGCCTCGTACTCCCAAACTACTTCCTTCTTATGGAGCACTACCTAAACCATCGGTAAAAACTTCTGGGCGAAGTCCCGTGCAGGAAATCGCCGATATTGTTCAGTTAATCAATGATATCGCTGATCAGACAACTATCCTGGCCCTGAACGCTGCGATTCAGGCTTCGGCAGCCGGTGAAGCTGGTCGTGGTTTCGCGGTGGTTACTGATGAAATACAACGCTTGGCGGAACGCTCTAATAATGCCACCAAGCGTATTCAACTCCTGATTAAGACCATCCATATGGGGGAATCTCTCCAGGAAATCGCCGATATTGTTGGGTTGATCAATGATATCGCTGATCAGACCAATATTCTGGCCCTCAAAGCTGCGATTCAGGCTTCGGCAGCCGGTGAAGCTGGTCGTGGCTTTGCGGTGGTTGCCGATGAAATACAACGCTTGGCAGAACGCTCCAGTGATGCCACTAGGCGTATTGAAATCTTGATCAAGACCATTTGGGCCTCAATGTAAGGACATGGCTCTGTCTGACCCATTCCATGGTAGAACCCTCTTTAATCCAAAGGGGATAAAAACTGATAGGAGTAGAACCTATGGCCAAACGTCCCGGCGGTGAATTAGCCACCCGCCCGCTGCATTTCATCTGGATCACTGACTGTTCCGGCTCCATGTCAGTTGATGGCAAGATTCAGGCGCTCAATAACGCCATTCGCGAAGCCTTGCCCCACATGCAGAGCGTCGCTGACGAAAACCCCAACGCCGAGGTGCTGGTGCGGGCGCTCAAGTTCTCCACCGGCGCTCAATGGCACGTTTCCCAACCCACCCCGGTCGCCGATTTCAAATGGCAGGACGTGCAAACCGACGGTGTGACCGACCTGGGCCGGGCGCTCACCATGCTGGCGGAACAACTCCGTATCCCGCCAATGACCGACCGCGCCCTGCCCCCGGTGCTGGTGCTGATCTCCGATGGTCAGCCCACCGACGATTTCGCCAAGGGTCTGCAAACCCTACTCGATGAGCCGTGGGGCAAGAAAGCCGTGCGCATCGCCATCGCGATTGGCGAAGACGCCGATACCGAAGTCTTGCAGAAATTTATCGGCCACCCGGAACTCAAGCCCCTGCAAGCCAACAACCCCGAGGCGCTGGTGCGCTCGATCAAATGGGTCTCGACCGCCGTGCTGAAATCCGCCTCGTCCCCGGCCAGTCAGGTCGCTGGCACCGCTCCGAACGGCATCAACGTGCCCATTCCCATCCCGCCGGTAGCCCTCGCTAAACCGGGTTCCGTCAGCGATGTGTGGTAGCCGCCGCCATGACCAATTGGCGAACCCTCAAAGCCAGTGTGCGCGGCGCGGCTCATATCCGGGCCGGTTTACCGAATCAGGATGCAGTGCGCGTCGCCCGCCACCGGGATGACCTGCCGCTGATCATGGCGTTGGCGGACGGGCACGGCAGCGCCAAGAGCTTCCGCAGTCAGCGCGGTGCCCGACTGGCCGTGGTCGTCGCGCAAAAAGTGTGTGGTCATCTGTTCACCTTCGGCAGCCTCTCGCAAATCAAACACTGGGCGGAGGAACAATTGCCGCTGGCTTTGGTGCGCCACTGGCAAGCCCAGGTCGCGCAATCCCTCCAGCGCCAGCCCTTCACCCCGCAGGAACTGGAGCCGCTCGATGCCGCCGCCCGGCGTCAGGTCGAAGCGCTTCCAGCGCTGGCTTACGGTACAACGTTGCTGGCCGTGGTCGTCGCTGCGAATTTCATCCTCTACCTGCAACTCGGCGATGGCGACCTCCTGACCATTTCGGAATGTGGCGATGTGGAACGCCCGATTCCCAAAGACCCTCGCTTGATCGCCAATGAAACCACCTCGCTGTGTTCCGCCAAGGCGTGGAATGATGTGCAGATCTATTTCCAGCCGCTGGCCGGCGCACCGCCCGCGCTGATTCTGGCCGCAACCGATGGTTATGCAAATGCTTACCGCGACGACGCCAGCTTTCAACAAGTGGCGCGGGACTACTGGACGCTGTTGCGCGACGAAGGCGAGGAGGCGGTGAAACCGCATCTCAAAGACTGGCTGAACGAAGCCTCGCAACAGGGCAGTGGCGACGATATTACGGTGGGGATCATTTGGCGGCCGGTGGCGTCGCCCGGCTAACCTCTTCGTTGGCCCACGCCAGTGCGCTGCCCAAATAAAGCCGCGTAAAGTGGCTAACATTCTGCCCATCAATCATTCGGTTTCCCCGTCGGCACAATGCGCAACAGTGCCCCATTGGCCTCATCGGTCAGCACATACAGGTAGCCATCCGGCCCCTGACGCACATCCCGCACCCGTTTGCCGATGGTCAACTTCTCCTCGCCTATGATCCGGTCGCCGTCCATATCAATGTGGCGAATTTGACCAAACTTGAGTGCGCCGCTGAAAAGATCGCCTTTCCATCGTGGATAAACGTCGCCGGTGTAGAAAGTCAAACCACTGGGAGCCTTGGACGGCGTCCAGACAAGTTGCGGATCAGCGATGCCCGGACGGTGCGTTTCATCGGCAATCTTTGGCCCCCAATATTCAAAGCTATAGGTCACTACCGGCCAGCCATAATTGCGGCCGCTTTCGAGGATGTTGAGTTCATCGCCGCCCCGTGAGCCATGCTCATTGGCCCAGATGCGCCCATTCAACGGATGACGGGTCAGACCCTGGATATTGCGATGGCCGAAGGTCCAGATCTCGGGTTTCGCACCCGGTCGGTTGACGAAGGGGTTATCGGCAGGCGGCGTACCGTCATCCTTCAACCGCAGCACTTTGCCAAAATGCGTACCCGGATTTTGCGCCTGATCGCGAATATTGCCATCGCCAAAGCGGGTCGGCGGATTGCCGCCATCGCCGATGCTCATGAGCAAAGTTCGGTCTGGCAACCAGACCAGGCGGGAACCAAAATGCTGCCCCCCGGATTTGGGATCAGCATTCTGGAAAATGATTTTGGCATCCTGCAAGGTATGATTTTCGAAGCGTCCCCGCACCAGCGTTGTGCGATTCGCCTCGGAACTACCGGCAGCCATTGTGAAATAGATCAACCGGTTATCGGAAAAATCAGGATGCAGGGCAATGTCGAGCAATCCGCCCTGTCCGAAAGCCAGCACCGGCGGCAGGCCAGCAACCGGTTTCGGGTCGAGGCGCCCGTTGCGAATCAACCGCAGACGCCCAGGACGTTCCGTAACCAGCGCCGAGCCATCCGGGAGCCAGGCGATAGACCAGGGGTGACTCAGCCCGTCAACGACGATTTCGGTGCGCCAATCCTGAGCTTCCGGAACATCGCCACTGATCGGCGCTGGCCCGGTCTGCGCGGTGCAACCCATGCTGAGCATACCCAGTAGTCCAGAAACGACGAGTGATTTAAAAAATTTCATCAGATTCTCCTATCCATCCCCAGACGGTAGACCATGGGGAATGCCTCCAGAATCGGCGTGGCATCAAACCAATGCCGCCCGGCAACATAAGTTTCTGCCAGATCATCATCAATCAGCCTCGGATCAGGCAGGGTAAAATTTTATTAAAAATAGTTTAATTAACAAGTTAGTCTATAAATTCCTAACCGTCCGCCATCGCTTTGATCGATCACTATCGATAAAAATCCACGAAACAACATTTACTATCCTTTGGGGCATGGCTTCACCGGTTAGTGCCGGGAAGATATGCTCAGTTTCAAATACTGGGGCGGCTTCGAGGATTTGCAGGACACCCTCAATCAGGCTGATTATCGAACGTACACCGGAGTCGTTGGCCCCTTCGCAAAATTTGGCATAATGTCAATAATTAGTGGTAAATAAAAGCATCAATCTGTCAAGGGAGAACGTCATGGCAACGCCATTAGCAGCAGTCTGTCCGGGGTGTTTTCGGCATAAAGGGGGCGAAGTTGCCGTTTGCCCGCATTGCGGCTATGACGCTGCGGCGGCGCGTTCGCCCTTGTTGCTACCGGTGCTGACGCGCCTGAGTCAGCGCTATCTGATCGGTCGGACCCTGGGCAAGCCGGGTGGCTTTGGCGTGACCTATCTGGGACTGGATCTGACCCTACAAGTAAAAGTGGCGATCAAGGAGTATTGCCCCCGCGATCTGGTGGGTCGGGATACCAGTCGCCGGACGTTGGCTCCGCATTCTCAGGAAGACGGTGAATTGTTCCAAGTGGGGAAGCAGGCGTTTCTGGACGAAGCGCGAACCTTGGCGAAGTTTGATCATGCCAACGTCGTGCGGGTGCGGGATTTCTTCGAGGCGAATGGGACGGCGTATCTGGTGATGGATTACTACGAGGGAGAAAGCCTGCTGGAGTACTTGACCCGGCAAGGCGGAAAGTTGCCTTGGCGGACAGCGCTGGACTTAATGCTGCCGGTGCTGGATGGTCTGCGGGAAGTGCATCACCAAGGCTTTCTGCACCGGGATGTGAAACCCCACAACATTTATCTGACGAGTCAGGGGCGGCCCATTCTGCTGGATTTCGGTTCGGCCCGGCAGGCGATGGGGGAACGTAGTCGCAGTATGTCGGTGATGCTGACCGAGGGCTATGCGCCGTTTGAGCAATACCATCGGCGGGGTGGGCAAGGCCCGTGGACGGATATTTATGGCGCTGCTGCTACGCTTTATTTGCTGGTGACGGGTCAGACGCCGCCGCCCGCCCCGGAGCGAATTCGCCACGATGAATTGATTCCGCCCCGGCAGTTGGTGCCTGATCTGCCGCAACCGCTGAATACTGCGTTGTTGCATAGCTTGGCTGTGGAGCCGAGCCAGCGTCCGCAAACCATGGATCAGTTTGAACAGTGGTTGCATGGTATAGTCGATAATAAGGAACAAGTCACTCATGCATCTCCGCCTGATAGTGCAGACCCTAACTCTCTCCCAGTAGAGGGAAAATTCAACGATCACATCGAGCTTAGACGCCAGATTCAAGCGCAGTTAGCGGTTAATAAGCGTGCGACTCTCTACGGAGTTTTAGGGCTTTTACCGACCTGCTCTGAGTCTGATATTTCACAAAAGAGTGTAGAGATTTTATCGGATGCCGAAAAGTCGGGTACTTTATTAAGCACTGAAATTCAATATGCAATGAATATACTTCAAGATGACCGTAAACGTAAAGAGTACGATAAAAAGCTATGGGACAGTCTTAGTATAAAGAAGACAATTGTTTTAGAAGAAGCTAATGAGAAATTTTTTAAAAATAAATTAACTGCTATTGTTGGTGTGATATTAATAATCATTTTTTGTTATTTTTCTAAAGAAATTTTTTATTCTAAAAATACTGATAAAATAGAAACTGTGATTGTGCAGGAAAAACCTACTGAAATTGTTCAAGATCCTACGTCCCATAGAGTGCAAATTAAAAAACTACCGATGGAAGAACCTGTAAAAAATAGACCCTCAATGCAGGGAAACAGTGAGCTAACGAATAATAATGAAAGTCATTATCGCGCTAGTTTAGAAGCCGAATTTAATCAAAAAAGACAAGAACAGGAACGGTGGATGGAGATGCAGGCTAGAGAACAGCAACGGCTTATTGAATTACAGAATCAACAACAGGAACGGTTTATGGAATTTCAACGTGAAGAGCAACAGCGAAGAAAAAAAGCAGAAAAAGATCGGCAAGCAGATAATCAATTAAGGTACTGGTCTTGCGTTAATGCCATGATGGAAAAGGGGCGTAGTGGTTCTGCAGCGCAAAGCTATTGCAGAAATAATTAAAAAAACCATTATTTATGACTATAATTAGCAAACTAAGGTTGTTAAATTAATTTATTAAAGATGCCCTATACGTATTTAGAGCTAAAGAGGAAACCCCATGAGCGCACAATTTTTTATCAATGCTGCCGGTGAAAAGGTATCGGTTATCATCCCTTTCGCTGAATATCAGCCGCTACTCGAACTGGCCACGACGGTTGATGAAACCACCTTCCTGCTGCGCGAACCCAACGGTAGTATCCTTCGCCAATGTATTGAGGATGTAAAGCGAGGAATCAATATACAGGAGAGGGACTCTGCCGAAGAGTGTTTTCAATTTCAATGCATTGAGAATTGATTTATGTATATCGAAGCTGAACTCGACGAAATCCACACTGAACGACTGCTGCGCTTGCAACAGAAACTTCAAAAACCAGTTGCCGAAGTGGTTGCAGCAGCTATTGATGCATTAAGCAACACAACACTAACATTGCAACAAGAAACTCATGGCACACGTATTCGCCAAATTCTCGAAGAAGAGGGTTTAGTCGGCTGTATGGAAGCAGAAAATAACCTGTCGGTAGATTATAAAAATCACCTGTGGAGTAGTGAATCGTGATTATCGCCGACACCGGCTTTTGGGTGGCGATTTTCAATCATAAGGATACCTTTCATGACTTGGCCTATCAGCGTCTCGGCGAACTCAATGAGTCGCTGTT
>JAUPTV010000103.1 GCA_030917925.1 Pseudomonadota bacterium | reverse complement strand
GACAACTGGCGCGACTGGCTGTGAGTTTTTGGATCGGCAGGCTACTGGGCAACAACTGCGCTTCAAGGTGCGCTGTGCCGGAACCCTGGGGATTGAGGGGCAAGGGACGGTGAACTTTACCGCCACGACGGTCCGGGGAGAATTGACGGTCCGTTTTGCTGCATCAGAGGGTGCCACTGAAGCGGTGGAGATGCAGAATCAGTTGCAGGCGGTGTATGTGGGACCGTGTTCGCCTTGATGGCATATGGACTCGCCGGACTTCCGAATTCCCCTCCTTGGCTAAGGAGGGGTGGCGCAAAGCGACGGGGTGGTTCGGGAGGTCCGCTGATCAGCCGGAAAGACTATAGCGACTGCTTTAAAAGCCAGAATGGCAGCGCTCGCGTAATCAGCGCACCGAGTGCAGCAACCGCTGGGCTTCCTTGAAAAAGTCCGGTTGCGGCAACAACTCGCGACTGGGAAACCGGACGAACATTGCGGCCATTCGGCGATCCTTCCCCATCACGATCTCATTGAAGGTCATTGAATTGGCGACTCGCTGGGCATTCTCTGACACTTTGATATTCGTGTGATCCAGGGTGAGCGCGACCGATTCCATTCGCAGATATTTTTCCGGCTCGCTCAGTGTGGCGATAACTTTCGCGAGATGTTTATCCAGCGTGGCCGAATCAGCGCGCAATTGGCCCAGTTCGGTTTCAAGCTTTTCAAGTTGCTGTTCCAGAGCGCTCAAATCCACAGGCTCCGAAGCCGGTCCCGCCAGCGATTCCAGACCGACTTGCGCTTGTTTCAAAAGGCTGGCCTTTTGCTGGAACAGTTTTCGCTGCTGCTGTTCCAGTTGCGTCTTTTGAATGCGGCTGGCGGTCAGGCGCTGCAAAGCGGTTTCAATCAGATAATCACACCCGCGCCGCATGAGTTCCCGGCGGGTGTCTTGCTCATTGTCGGTCAGAAAGACTAACCGGTGGTCGCAGAAGTTGACCACGACTTGCGGCACGTCCCGCCGGAGGATCTCCCCGTCCATCTCGATCCCGAGAACGTTCTTCTCGACCCGCACCGCACCGAGTCCCGCGTACAGTTCCACCGGCAACGGGTCAGGCGCTGATTTCAGGTAATTGCGCGTACCGTCGCTGAAGCTCAGAATTTCCCGCAAACTCTCGGGCGAAGCGAACAAGGCGCGTAACCGGGGATCGGTCATGTAGCCTTGCCGGTCGGCAGTGATCGCCGGCGGTAGGGTGTTGACGAAATTCACCACATAATCAATCGTGTGTTCAACGCTGCCCCACAGCTTGCGCCGATAATGGCTGACTGCGCGCAACCGGGGATCCGTGCCGTCCACCACCCGTTCGATACCGCGCAGCATCAATTCCTTGTCGAATTTACTAGGCTGTTGGCTGGGGCCGGAAAAAATGGATTGCAGAAGACGAAAGGCCATGTTGTTTCTCCCGTGAAGTCAGTGAGTTCGAAAGCGCTACCGGGCGTAGAGATCGCCAGCGCTGCGGCTGACGGTCGGCTCTGTAGCACTTTCTTCCGGTCAATCGGCCTTGACTGCGCTGGCCTCAACCGATGGAACGACTTCAAACAACTTTTCGATCTGCGCCAGGCGTTCAGCGCGTTCGCCGGTGACTGCGCCAGCCGCCGATGTGACCAGTCGGATCTTCTCCAGAATTCTGGCGCGTTCTGCGGCATCAGCAGGCAGCATTTGCGGAATCGCGGCCAGCGCTTCATCCCGATTCAACAGCAGGGCAAAGAACTGTTCGCGCAGCATCTGCTTGAACTCGGCCAGCGTCAGACCGCCATGTTCAGCACGAATCTGGCGCAACTCATTAAAAGCGCGTTCATCCACGCCCGGACCGGCCATCCCGATATAAACCAGACTGCGAATCGCCGCTTCCTGCCAACTGCCCTCAGCAATTCGCGCCTTGAGTTCCGCAATCCGCTGTTCAATGAAACTGATCCGCTCCGGCTCCAGACCAGGACGTCGCCGAGGCGGTTCATCGGATGCCCGCATTCCGGCCAGCGCCTGCAACAATGGCGAACTGTAAATCGCCAGGAAAATCTGCTCCATGCTGTGATCCCGCAGGTCGCGATAGCCATCAAGGGCGGCGACGATCCCATCCGAAATCATCGCCTGCGCCTGGAGCAGAGGATTGTCGGAGGAAACCGGCTGGCGCTGCTGACGAATCTGTTCAGCCAGTTGCGCAATTTGCCGCATCAGCGGGTTGCGATCCGAGAACAGTTCATAAGGCAATTCGGAGGGGTTCAGCTTGTGCAGCCATTCCGCCGCCTGTGAGCTGGCGAAAGCCTGGACAAAGGGTTGGAACAGGGTGCGATACAGGCCGAGATTGATTTCCGAGACTCGCCGCGCCGTGGCGAACCGCTGCTCATTGTCGGGATCGGGCTGGACAATCGCCCGCACGTCATCGAGAGTGCGCCGCTCGAAACGCACGATCCAATCGCCGCCGATCAGATCAGGATTAACGGAATCCACAGTCTTGGGCGTCATCACCGCTTCGTACAACCCCGGCGGCAACACGTCGATCAGATCAATGTTGGAAGCGAATTCCTGATGCTCCTTCCGCGCCACGCCGCCAGAAACAAAAATGCCCAGATGGCCAATACTTTCATGGATCGCATAAACAATGGTTTGGCCCTGGGCGAGGATATCCTGATCTTTCTGATACAGGTCGCAAATCCAGCCCAGCGCCTGCTGGGGCGGAGTGATGTTGTCGCCCTTGGAGCAGAAACAGATGATCGGTGAGCGGATGTTGCGCAGGTCGATTCGTACCCCGTCGCTGGTCACGATTTCGGCGGTGGCGAGGCGGTTGCCGACGAACAGTTGATCGACGATCCACTGCATTTCCTCGGCGTTGAGGTTGACGTGTCCTCCCCACCATTTCTCGAATTCCAGGAAGCGTGGTCCCTCGGTATCGACTCTCGACCAAAGATCGTAATTCTTGGCCCACAGGGTATTGGCAGGATTGAGATTCTCGAAGTTGCCGACCAGATGCGCCCCATCGAACTTGCCTGCGCCCAGATCGCTCATCAGCGCCGTGACCCAACTGCCGCCGGCCAGACCGCCGGTGTAGCGCATCGGGTTTTGGCCTTCCACGCCCGCCCAGTAGGACAGTGGCGAACCGGGGATAATCAGCGGGCCAAACAGTTCCGGCCGGATCGCCGCGACCATCAGCACCGCCCATCCGGCCTGACAATTGCCAATCACACAGGGCTTGCCGTCAGCCTGCGGGTGGAGGGCGATGATCTTTTCCAGGAAGACCGCCTCGGCGCGCATGATGTCTTCGATGGTCTGGCCCGGCATCGGATCGGGACTGAAACCCACAAAGTAGCAGGGATGGCCGGCACGCATTGCAACCCCGAGTTCGCTGTCGGCTTTGAAACCGCCAATGCCCGGACCATGACCAGCGCGGGGGTCTACCACGACGAAGGGGCGCTTTTTGGGATCGGTGACCACGCCTTCGGGCGGCTTGATCTTGACCAGTCCATAATTGACCGGACGATCAAAGATACGGCCATCCATCACTAATTCGGTATCGAAGCTGAGGACATGCGGTACAGCTTTCGCCCGTTGCTGGTAATACTCGTCGCTGCGCTGGCGTAACACATCCCAGAACAGGATGGTGCGCTGCCAGCCGTCCAACCAGTAATCCGTCCATTGCCGGGCAGGAGTAGTGAGTTGCGTGGAGAGCGTGGATACGGCTGAAGTGGGGGGAGTCATCGGTAAGCCTCCTAATGAAATTTTCAATAAAAGCAGACGTCGCGCGCGTCAAACTTGAATAAGGATATTAAAAATATGTATATTTTTCTTGATAGTGTTTACGCCCTGGGGTTTCCCAGGGCCGGATTCAGGGTG
>JAUPTV010000102.1 GCA_030917925.1 Pseudomonadota bacterium | reverse complement strand
GTGTGGATTGGCGAGATTCAATGGATGCTCGGCCACGGCTACAACCTCAATGATCAACCGATTCTGAAACCGCTGGAGACCATTGAATGCCGGGATGCGTTGCTGACTGAACTCCCCTCGCCCACTGGCGGGAGAGGGGCTGGGGGTGAGGGCACCAGGCAGGACGGATCGAACCACCCCGGCGCTTCGCGCCACCCCTCCTTAGCCAAGGAGGGGAATTTGGAAGGGGAAGCCGCTTGGCCCGTGGCTGACGTCATTGTGGGCAATCCGCCGTTTCTGGGCGACAAGAAACAGTTGGCGGAACTGGGCGATGAGTATGCGGGATTATTGCGCCGGGTCTATCAGGGACGGGTTCCCGGCGGCGCGGATCTGGTCTGCTACTGGTTCGAGAAAGCGCGGGCGCAGATTGAAGCGGGGCAGGCGCAACGAGCCGGACTGGTGGCGACCAATTCCATCCGCCAGAAACGTAACCGTCCCATCCTCGAACGCATCCGGGCCAGTGGCGTGATTTTCCATGTCTGGTCGGATCTGGAATGGGTCAACGAAGGCGCAGCAGTGCGGGTTTCGCTGGTGGGTTTTGCTAAAGAAGCGAGCCAACCGTTCATGCTCGATAGCCAGCCCGTCGTGGTGATTCATGCCGACTTGACCGGATCGAGCGAGACGACCGGCGCACTGGATTTAACCCAGGCGGTCCCGTTGCCGGAAAATGCCGGGTGTTCGTTCTTTGGCCTGTGTCTGGCCGGAGCGTTTGCGGTGGACAGTGAGACAGCCCGACGCTGGTTGCCTCAACCGAACCCGCATGGCCGACCGAACAGCGAGGTCTTGCGCCCAATCTGGAATGGCATGGATATTACCCAAGGCTGGAAGGGCCGATGGGTAATCGATTTCGGAACTAATTTAAGCGAGAGCGAAGCCGCACTTTACGAAGCGCCGTTTACGCAGGTACTGGCCAAGGTAAAGCCAGTACGGATAACCAACAATCGCAAAGCTCGCGCTGTTTATTGGTGGCGACATGGGGAAACCCGCCCCGGTCTGCGGCGCAAACTGGCCGGATTAACGCGCTATATCGCCACATCGGAAACCGCCAAATATCGGATTTTTATTTGGTTGCCTGTGAGTGTGGCACCAGAACATAAACTGGTCGTCATTACCCGCGATAATGATGAAACTATCGGTATCCTTTCATCACGCTTTCACGTCGTATGGGCAACAGCATTAGGTGGCCGGTTAGGCGTAGGCAACGATCCTGTTTACAACTCAACCCGCTCCTTCGAAACCTTTCCCTTCCCCGCTGGCCTGACCCCTAACCTTCCAGCCAGTGAATACGCTGACGACCCCCGCGCCCAGGCCATTGCCGACGCTGCCCGCAAGCTCAATGAATTACGCGAAAACTGGCTCAATCCCCCGCAATGGGTAGACCGAGTTCCCGAAGTCGTACCGGCTTACCCTGACCGCCTGATCCCCAAGCCCGCACACGCCGCCGAGTTGAAAAAGCGCACACTCACCAACCTCTACAACCAGCGCCCGGCCTGGCTGGTCAACGCCCATCGCATCCTCGATGAAGCCGTGGCCACAGCTTATAACTGGCCGACTGATTTGAGCGATGACGAGGTATTGCGCCGGTTGTTGGCGCTGAATCGAGAGCGAACACGATGAATACACGGGTCTACCTCCACTACAACGCCACCACACTGGAACAGTGCTAATGTTCCCGCGCCTGCTGGTTATCGATGATGATGCTGCCCTCAACCTCGCACTGTGCGCCCATTTCGAGGACCGTGGCTGGCAGGCCACGGGCAAGTATGATTGCGCCACGGGTCTGGCCGCAGCTACGGCAGCCCCCTTCGATGTGGTCCTGCTCGACGTCCAATTACCGGATGGTGATGGCGTCGAATTGCTTAGCCGGTTGCTCAAGCTCGACCCACACTTGCCAGTGATCCTCATCACCGGTGGACGCGATGTCGAACGCGCCATGCAAGCCATCGCCGCCGGTGCTTTCGATTGGCTGCCTAAGCCGTTTGAACCCGCTGAATTAGAGCGTTTAGTGGATCGCGCCCAGGCGGCTCGCCAGGCGACCGCCGCAGGCGGGACCGACACTGACGATGCGCCACTACGGACTTTGGTGGGTGAGAGCCGGGCGTTGCTGGAAATTGGCAAGACGCTGGCCCGTGTGGCGCCCAGCGATACCCGAGTGCTGATCACCGGCGAAAGCGGTACGGGCAAGGAAGTGATTGCACGGCTGGTGCATACCTACAGCGGTCGACGCGGACCGTTTATCGCGGTCAATTGTGCGGCGCTGGTCGAAACGCTGCTCGAATCGGAACTGTTCGGGCATGAACGTGGGGCCTTTACCGGCGCCCATGCCGCCAAGCCCGGCAAGTTCGAGCAGGCTGCCGAAGGCACGCTGTTTCTCGATGAAGTGGGCGAGCTGCCAGCGACCATGCAGGCCAAGCTGCTACGGGTCTTGCAGGAAGGCATGTTCGAACGGGTAGGCGGTACGCAGGCGCTGAAGACCCACGCCCGGATTGTCGCTGCGACTAACCGTGATTTACTGGCCGAAGTGACTGCCGGGCGATTTCGCGAAGACCTGCTATACCGGCTGGCGGTGGTTACCCTGCATGTCCCGCCGCTGCGCGAGCGCCGCGAGGATATTCTGCCACTGGCCTGCCATCTGCTGACCCGCGCCTGCCGGCGGTTGAACCAGATCAGGGTGACGTTGGCCCCGGACGCCGAGGCGCAACTACAGAGGCGCGACTGGCCGGGCAATGTGCGCGAACTCGACAATGTTCTCGCCCGCGCTTTATTGCGCATTCATGGTTCGGTACTAACGGCAGATTTACTGGACGGTCCCGTCACTGCGCCACTGGACAGCGCGACTCCGGCGGACGCTTTTCGCCATTCCAGCGGACGGCTTTACTCACTCGATGAACTGGAAGCGATTCAAGTCGCTAACGCCCTGCACGAAACCGGCGGCCACAAGGGCCGCGCCTGCGCCATCCTCGGCATCTCGCGGCCCGCGCTGGAGCGCAAGCTCGACCGCTACGGCTTGCGCCATCGCGCCGGTACCGAGGATTGACCGTGTTGCGATCATCGCGATTATCCCGGCGGGTGTTCCTGTTGGTGGCCACGCTGGTCACAACCTGCGGCGCGTTGGTGCATCTGCCCAGCCTGGTCGCCTTTCGCACGGACTATCTCGAACATCGGTTGAGCGATGCCTACATGGCGACTCTCGCGCTCCGTGCCGGGGGAATTTTGACCCTCGCCCAAAAAGCGACCCTGCTCAAACAGGCGCACCTCATTGGCATTGAAGTTCAGTCCGATGGCGCTGAACTGCGACTGGGCACCCCCGCCCCCGTCGAAAGCGACATCCGGCTGGACCGGGAACCGCTGGAGCAGCGCCTGCTTCGCACCTTGCAGACGCTGTTTATCAACGATTCCAGCTTATTACGGGTGAGTGGCATACCTCCCGGTGAACAGTATATAGAAATCGCCGTCACCCTGGATGCCACAGCGTTACGGCGGGCAGTGCGCCATCATGCCCTTGAGGCGCTGCTCCTATCCGTAGCCATTTCGCTGTTTACCGCCAGTTTGGTGCAACTGGGGTTGATCCGTCTGCTGTTGCGCCCGGTCGGGCGTCTGACAGCGCAACTGGCGGCTTTTCAGGCCGATCCTTACAACACACCGGCCTTACTACCGGCCTCGCGCACTGATGAAATCGGCGCGTTGCAATGCTCGGTAGCGACGATGGAAACGGCGGTGCAAACGGCGTTAAAGCGCGAAGCCCGGCTGGCGGCTCTCGGCGGGACGGTGGCGCGTATTCACCACGATCTGAAAAGCATTTTGTCCACGGTATTGTTCACCTCCGCCCGTTTAGCCGACACCGCCGATCCGCGCAGTCGGCAATTGACCGAGTTGCTGGCGCAATCGGTGCAGCGGGCCGTGAATTTGTGCGCCAGTACGCTGGACCTGGCGCGCGGCGAGACACCGGTCGTGCAGCCCGAGTGCGTTGACCTGGCGGCGCTGTGCGCGCAAGCCGCCGCATCTACCGCCCGACCGCCGGAGTTTGTGGTGACTGCGGATGTTCCCCCCGATGCAACGGTCAGTGGCGACCCTGAGCGGTTAGCGCGGGTATTGGACAATCTGCTGACCAATAGCCGCGAGGCTGGCGCACGCCAAGCCAGCCTCACGGCGCATTCTGCCGCCGCCAGTTGGATCATTGATGTGCGTGATGACGGTCCCGGTTTGCCCGAAACGGCCCGCGCCCGTTTGTTTGAGCCTTTTGTCGGTTCAACGAAGGCCAGTGGCCATAGCCTCGGCTTGGCCACCAGTCGTGACATTGCCCGCGCCCACGGCGGCGAATTGGAACTGATCGAGTCGGGTGGTCGTGGCGTCTGTTTTCGACTGACCTTGCCGAAGGTCGTTATCCAGGCGGTGGCGGTTTAACACAACGTTCGCACCGGGCGGCCTGAGAAGGGATCGATTGAATCAAACGTTAAAGAGTTGCATGGATCGTTCAAGCCAATAGCGCTATAATTTTTTTAATTATTTGTTTTTTAATAACTTTTATTATGGCCTGTCTCTTGCTTAGTAAAGCTCGCACCAATGAGCTTTTCCATCATCTATCAGGAGATTAGTCATGAACACTTTCAGTAAAGCCGTTTTCCTGGGTTTGGCTGTCAGTTTGCTCCAACCTGCTATAGCCAATGACACCTTGCAAGGGGGCGGCTATCAAAATAGCAGTAGCGATTTCCCCCGACACGTTGTCGGTAGCACTAATCCACGTCTCCCCGTAGCGGTTGAGAGTAGTCATCATAACGATGGCGGCCAGGATCGAAGCGGACGGGACTGGACAAAAGATGTGATTCCCGATAGCCGTGAAAACCCGGCCAATGCATCTTCTTCTTATCCCACGCTGCAGGAACGCGGGTGGAACTCAAAATAATGCAGTTTATCAATGAGTGAACCCCTGGGCTATACCGGGGGACTCAAAAAGCTCATAAAGCGAGGCGTATTCGTGAATCCATGCTTGAGTCTAACTTGCAAAGCAGCCCTGCTGCTGACCTTGAGTGCCGGATGGTCCTTCCAGGCTCTCGCTCACGAAGGCGAAGACCACAGTACGCCCGAACCCGTCAGAGTTTCGGTTCCCGGTGAGACCCAGTTGGCGGTGAGCGGCAATGGCTCGCTATTCGATGCTATTTTGAAATATCGCCCTTTTGCTTCGGGGGAAACGGTGGCGCTGACGCTCTACCTGGTTTCGGCGGAGACTAATCGCCCGATGGCCGAAGCCGCCATCAGCGCCAGTCTTTCCGAAGGCGACCAGACCCTGACCGTTCCGTTTACCCCGAAACCCGGAGGGCCAGTCGGGGCGTATAGCGCGACCCTCACCCCCCCGACCGCTGCGCCGATGTCGTGGCTGTTCGAGGTAACAGCGGACGGTGAGAGTGACTTGATCGGTGTGACCGGATTCCAGGCCAGCCGCCTTCCCCCATCCGACTCCACAGTGGGCAAAATCGCGTCCCATGGCCGTTGGGAAGTGTCGCCTCAGCACCTGGCAGCACTGGTAGGCGGCGGCGTCCTGCTGCTGATCGTCGCCTTCGTGGCAGGCCGCCTGACCGCTCGGAAGGAGGTTGGGGCATGACCCGGAACCTGAGCGGCCGACGGGTCGCGGTTACTTTCATAGCGATGATCTCGTTCGCCCAGGCCCACGAGGGCGAAGATCATTCCGGGGCCAGTTTGGCGACATCCGCGACCACATCGCCCACTGCCCCTCTCTATGTCCCCATTGAGACGCAACTGCTGGCCCGGATTGAGACGAGTCGGGTGCGCCTGGAAACCGTTCCCCGCACCCTCCGCGTCCTGGGCCGCACCCTCATCCGCTCCGAACGCGAGGCCATCGTGACCGCGCCGCAGGAAGGCCGCTTGATTGCCACCCAGGACTATACGATTCCGGCGCTTGGGGCATGGGTGAAACGGGATCAAATCATCGCTATCGTCGAAGAATCGATTCCAACGCCCGACCTCGTGGTGATTGCCACCGAGCGCGCCCGCGCTGCCAGTGATTTACGGCAGACCACCGCGCTGCTGACGCTGGCTCAACGCGAGTACGACCGCCTGACCAAGCTGGCCGGCGTCGCTACGGATCAAGACATTACAGCGGCCCGCAATGCCCTGGAAGTCGCCAAAGCCAGGCGCGACGGTTTTGTTGAGCAGGTCGCACTGCTCGACGCCGCCTCGACCACGGGCATCCTGGCCCAAAAGCGCCGGGTTATCCGCGCTCCGCTCGACGGCATGATTGCGCAGATGCACGTCACCCTCGGCGAGAACGTGAGTCGTGACAAGCCGCTTTTCCAAATTGTGGACACCGCTGAACTACTGATCGAAGCCAGCGTCTTCGAGAACGATGTCGCAGCCATTCTCGCCGCCCGGCAGGCGTCCTTCACCGTCGAAGCCTTTCCCGGCGAAGCGTTCCCGGCGCGCCTCATTTCGCGGGGTGCCACGGTTGATGAGCGGACGCGGGCGCTGCCGGTACTCTTTGCCGTGTCGAACGCTGAGGGCCGGTTGTTCGGCGGCATGTTCGGGCGCGTCTACATTGAGACTGGCGCTACGGTGTCGGGAATCACGGTACCCAAGTCCGCAGTGGTCGATCTGGACGGTCAGCCCATGGTCTATGTGAAGACCGGCGGCGAATCGTTCATGGCGCGTCCCGTGCGGATTCTGGAACGCCTCAGTGATCGGTTGGTGCTGGCCGCTGACGGGGCGCTCTCCCCCGAAGACCGTGTGGTCGTCCAAGGCACCTACCAGGTCCGTATGTCAACCCCTTTACCGAGGGTGGAAGGCGGTTTGCCTGTCCAATAATCCGTCGAACGCGACCGTTTGCCGAAGTTCAATTCGTTCAACTTTGCAGGTTCACCCTGATTTTTAAAGAGGTTTCCATGAAATTCCCAATATCTACTGCCATACTTCTCGCCGTGGCCTGGCTGGCCACTTCCCCCGTGAACGCCCAGTCGAATGCCGCTGACGGCCACGGACAACCTTCCGGACACGAGGTTGCTGTCGAAATCCCGGCAACCATCGACGGCCTCCTGGCCGCCGTCGACCAGCATGTCGCGGCGATTGACCAGGCGATTGTCAGCGGAAAACTGGCGACCGTACACCGCGATGCTTTTGCCGCCCGTGATCTGCTCGTCGCGCTGCCGGGGAAAGTAACCGGTCTCAGCGAAGCCGACGCCAAGGCGCTTAATGCCGCCATTAGCCGCATCCGCCAACAGGCCGGCCTCCTTGACAAGTTCGGGGACGCCGGCAACGCTGCGCAGACCCGGGCGGTCCTTGCCCGGTTCAAAACCGAGATTGCCAACATTCGGCAACAGGTCGCCGGGAAGCCGGTTCGCCCCGCGCCCTGAGCGATGCGCCGCACGTCCCCGACGGAGGCGACGGCCCCGATTCAATCCACCCACTCACTTTGCCGGCCCCGATCCCAAGGGGCGGGGACCGCGCGGCCATGGTCAAACAACTCATCCATTTCTCGATCAAGAACCGCCTCTTCGTGCTTGCCGCCGCGTTCGTACTCACGGTCTATGGCCTCTACGAGATGGCGAGACTGCCGGTCGACGTGTTGCCTGACCTCAATCGACCGCAGGTGACGGTACTGACCGAAGCTGAAGGTCTGGCCCCTGAAGAAGTGGAGACGCTCATCACCTTTCCCATCGAGACCGCTCTCAATGGCTCGAACGGTGTATTGCGGGTACGCTCCGTGTCCGGGGTGGGACTGTCTATCGTCTTCGTGGAATTTGACTGGGGCACCGACATTTACCTGGCCCGGCAACTGGTCAGCGAAAAGCTCACCACCACACGCGAGCGTCTGCCCGCCGGCGTCGAACCGAAAATGGGGCCGATTTCGTCCATCATGGGCGAAATCATGCTCATCGGCCTCAAGAGCCAGAGCGTCTCGCCGGTGCAATTGCGGCTGCTGGCTGACTGGATGGTGCGCCCGCGCCTGCTGTCGATTCCCGGCGTGGCCAACGCCATCCCCATTGGCGGCGGCCGGATGCAGTATCAGGTGCAGGTCGATGCCGAAAAACTCCGCGCCTATGACCTGACTCTGGAAGAGGTCGAACAGGCCGTCGCCAACGCTAACGAAAACAGCACGGGCGGTTTTATCGAAAAGCAGAGCCAGGAGTTTCTGGTCCGCAATATCGGGCGTGTCCGGAATATGGCCGAGTTTGCTGATGCGGTGGTGACGACCCGCGATGGTACGCCGATCACCGTGAGCAATGTGGCGCGGGTGCTGGAAGGCATCCAGGTCAAGCGTGGCGATGCCTCGATTAACGCGGAACCCGGCGTCATTATCATGGTGTCGAAACAGCCCGGTCAGGATACGGTCGCGCTGACCCGGACCATCGAAAAAGCCATGACCGAACTGCGCGCCGCCTTGCCGCCGGGGGTGACACTGGACGACGACGTGTTCCGCCAGCAGCATTTCATCGAGGCCAGCATCGAGAATGTGATCGAGGTCATGCGCGACGCCGCTATCCTCGTCACGGTCGTACTCATCCTGTTCCTGCTGAATACCCGGACGACGCTGATCTCGCTGGTCGCTATCCCGCTGTCCTTTATCGTTACCTTCATCGTTTTCAAATTTGCCGACATCGGCATCAACACCATGACTCTGGGCGGTTTGGCCATCGCCATCGGCGAACTGGTGGACGATTCAATCATCGACATCGAGAACGTCTTTCGCCGCTTGCGCGAGAATGCCGCTCGCCCGGACGAACAGCGGCGCAATCCGCTGCACGTCATCTACCACGCCTCAAATGAAGTCCGTTCCACGCTGGTCTACGCGACGATCCTGATGGTGATTGTCTTCATCCCGCTGTTCCAACTGAGCGGCATCGAAGGGCGCATCTTCGCCCCCATGGGCATTGCCTACATCGTGTCGGTGCTGGCCTCGCTGGTCGTCTCCCTGACCGTGACTCCGGCCTTGGCGGCGGTGCTGCTGAGCCGCTATTTCGATGACATTCGCACCCGGTTCGAAGCTCGAGGTCAGGTCTTCCACGGCGGCGAGGAAGCCGATTCCTGGATCGTGCGTCAACTGAAGGCCATCGACCGGGTTCAACTCGGTTTCACGCTGCGCCACCCGAACCTGGTCATGGCCGCGTTCTATCTGCTCGCAGTCGTCGCCCTTTATGCAGTGACGCATCTGGGTCGAGAATTCCTCCCGCCCTTTAACGAGGGCACCATCACCGTCACCTTGATCGCCGCACCGGGTACATCGCTGTCTGAAAGCAATCGCATCGGCACCTTGGCCGAGAAAGAGTTGCTGGCCATCGACGAAGTGGCGCTGGTCAGTCGTCGCACCGGCCGCGCCGAACTGGACGAGCACGCCGAAGGGGTGCACTCGTCAGAATTGGAGGTCGATTTCAAGCCCGGCGGCCGACCCCAACCGGCGGTGCTCGCCGAGATCCGTGAGCGTCTCGGCCACTTTCCCGGCATGGTCGTCAACGTCGGCCAGCCCATCTCGCACCGGCTTGACCACCTGCTGTCCGGCGTCAACGCCCAAATTGCCGTCAAGGTGTTCGGCGACGATCTGGCGACGCTGCGGGCAAAGGCGGAGGAGGTGCGCATGGCGATGGCGACGGTGCCCGGCGTGACCGACCTGTTCGTCGAGAAGCAGGTGCTCATCCCGCAAATCCGCATCCAGATCCATCGCGACGCCGCTAAAACCTACGGCATCCAGGTCGGCGACTTGGCGCGAACGCTCGAAGCGGCCCTGTACGGCAAGACCGTCACCGAAGTGCTGGACGGTCAGAAAACTTACGCCGTCGTGGTCAAGCTGAATGACGAGTATCGTGGCGACGAGCGGACGCTGGCCGATATGCTGATCGACACGCCGACCGGCGCCAAGGTGCCGCTCCGCGCTGTCGCCGACGTGATCGCGGGCGCGGGACCGAACCAGATCCTGCGCGAGAACGGCCAGCGCCGCATCGTGATTCAGACCAACGTCGCCGGGCGTGATCTCGGCGGAACTATCGTCGACCTCCAGCAGACCATTGGCACTCACGTCCAGTTGCCGACGGGTTACTTCATCATCTATGGCGGCCAGTTCGAGGCCCAACAGCAGGCCACCCGCGTCATCGGCCTACTGTCCGGCGTGTCCCTGCTGCTGATGTACGTCATTCTTTATAACCACTTCCGGTCGCACCGGATCGTACTCTGCATTCTGATGAACATTCCGCAGGCGGCGGTTGGCGCGGTCGCAGTGATCTGGTTCACGACCGGGGTCTTTTCGATTGCCAGCCTCATGGGATTCATCACCCTGACCGGCATTTCGCTCCGCAACGGTATTATGATGATCAATCACTACCTCCACCTGATGCGGCATGAAGGCGAGACGTTTGGCAAAGCACTGATCATCCGGGGTTCCCTCGAACGCCTGGTGCCGGTGCTGATGACCACAACTACGGCGGTGCTGGGCCTGATCCCGCTAGCGATGGCCACCGGCGAGCCAGGGAAAGAAATCCTTCAGCCGATGGCGGTGGTCATGCTTGCCGGCTTGGTCACCTCGACCCTGCTCGACCTCATCTATATGCCGGCGTTCTTCTGGCGCTGGTGCGGTCCCGTTACTGAACGATTGGTGAAAGGCGTTGAGGCGGATTTCGTCACTCCCTGAGAGCAGGGGCGGTGTCTGAGGCGATTTCCGGTGGTCTGATCTGGAATGGGTCAACGAAGGCGCAGCGATACGGGTTTCGTTAGTGGGTTTCGCTAAAAAAATGGGTCAACCGTTCATGCTTGATAGTCAGCCCGCAGCGGTGATTCATGCCGACTTAACCGGATCAAGCGAGACGACCGGCGCACTGGATTTAATCCAGGCGGTTCCGTTGCCGGAAAATGCCGGGTTTCGTTCTTTGGCCTGTGTCTGGCCGGAGCGTTTGCGGTGGACAGTGAGACAGCCCAACGCTGGTTGCCTCAACCGAACCCGCATGGCCGACCGAACAGCGAGGTCTTGCGCCCAATCTGGAATGGCATGACTCGTTATTTCCTGCATGTGGGTTATGGCCGAATGGAAAGTCGATTTCAGAGTCGTTGCGACCGACTCTTATAGCTGATAGCTTACGGCAGAGGGGATGATTTGCGCGTAGAACAAGTAGCCCGGTTTTTTGCGACGGTTCCTGTCCAGTTTCCCGTGCTGTTGGGCGGCGATGCCGCGATGATGAATGAGTGGTCGGTCCAGGCGCTTCCCACCAGTCTGGTCATCGATCCGCATGGACGGGTACGTTACCGGGTGATCGGCGCTTACCACTGGGATCAACCGGCGGCGCTGGAGGCATTGTTGGCCTTGCAACCGGCGGCGCAACCCGTGCGATAATCCACGATGACGTCACCCCCCGTTTGATATAGTCTTCCAATCGGACAGGCCGGCCTTGGAGCAGAAACCATGCCATCACTGAGTCAACCATGAGCCATCGCTACTGGAGTCCCGTCGTTCACCGGCTCACCCCTTACGTACCCGGCGAGCAACCCCGGCTGAGCCATCTGGTCAAGCTCAACACCAATGAAAATCCCTACGGCCCCTCGCCCAAAGTGATTGAGGCGATCCGCGCCGAACTGTCCGACGCGCTGCGCCTGTACCCCGACCCCAACGCCGAGCGCCTCAAACAGGCCATTGCTGATGACTACGGCGTCACCCCAGCGCAGGTGTTCGTCGGCAACGGCTCCGATGAAGTGCTGGCGCATATCTTCCACGCCCTGTTCCAGCACCCCGCGCCCCTATTGTTCCCGGACATCACCTACAGCTTCTATCCGGTCTACTGCGGCCTGTACGGCATTGACTACATCACGCGCCCGCTGGCCGAAGATTTCACATTGCGCGTCGCCGACTATCTGCAACCCAACGGCGGCATCATTTTCGCCAACCCCAACGCCCCTACCGGTTGCCTGCTGCCCTTGGCGGACATTGAGTGGCTCCTGGAGCGCAACCGGGATTCCGTGGTCGTAGTCGATGAGGCGTACATCGACTTCGGCGGCGACACGGCGATAGCCCTGGTGAACCGCTACCCGAACCTGCTGGTCACACAGACCCTCTCCAAATCGCGTTCACTGGCGGGCTTGCGGGTCGGGCTGGCGGTGGGGCATCCTGAACTTATTGAAGCGCTGGAACGGGTTAAAAACAGCTTCAATTCCTACCCACTGGATCGACTGGCCATCGCTGGCGCGGTCGCGGCGTTTGCCGACCGTGAGCATTTTGAGCGGACGCGCCAAGCGGTCATCGCCAGTCGGGAAGAACTGACAGCCGATTTGCAGAATCTCGGCTTTGCCGTGCTGCCTTCCGCCGCCAACTTCATTTTCGCCCGCCATCCCCAGTGGGACGCTGCTGTGTTAGCTGTCGCCCTGCGCGAATACCAGGTCATCGTCCGGCATTTCCGCCAGCCGCGCATCGACCAGTTCCTGCGCATCACCATCGGCAACCCGGCGCAGAATGCCGCGCTGTTAGCCGCGTTCCAGGACATTCTGGCGGAACGCTGACACCCTCACCCCCAACCCCTCTCCCACGAGGCAAGGGGCGTTCTATGCGGATCCCGAACCATGCAACTCACTGAACTGGTCGCCTACACGAACCGTCTGCTGGCGGTTGAAAATTGCAACGACTACTGCCCGAACGGCTTGCAGGTGCAGGGGCGCTCGGAAGTACAAACCCTGATCGGCGGCGTCACCGCCTGTCAGGCGTTGCTGGACGCGGCTATCGACCACCAGGCCGACGCGATTCTGGTTCATCACGGCTGGCTCTGGAAAAATGAAGACCCGCGCATCGTCGGCATGAAACAGCGCCGCCTCGCCACCCTGCTGCGCCACGACATCAGCCTGATCGCCTACCATCTGCCGCTGGATGCCCACCCGGAACTCGGCAACAACGCCCAGTTGGCCCAACGCCTCGATCTGACTATCACTGGAACTGCCGGTGGCCCGTCGGGACTGGTCATGCTCGGTGAATTGGCGGAACCGGTCAGTGGCGTCGAATTCGCCGCCCGCATTGAAACCCGGCTCCAGCGTCAACCCCTGCATATTGCCGGTAGCGATGCACCGGTTCGCCGACTGGCCTGGTGTACCGGCGCGGCGCAATCCTTTATCGAAACCGCCCTGCATGAAGGCGTTGACGCCTTTCTCACCGGCGAAGTGTCCGAACCGACCGTCCATTTCGCCCGCGAAAACGGCCTGCACTTCTTCGCTGCCGGCCATCACGCCACCGAACGCTACGGCGTCCAAGCGCTGGGCGCACATCTGGCGGCGCAATTCCCCTTACACTTCACCTTCATCGACATCGATAACCCGGTCTAAGTCATCAGCGCATAGACCCCATACCCGCAGTGCGGTAATATTTCGCCCCGTGCCGCAAACCTTATCCGGCTTTCCCCACTGGGACGCTCGCGGACTCCCCGATGCCTGGCATCGGCCACCGCCAGCCTCGGCCAGAGCGACGCAAAACCTTATACACTATGCAGGTTGCCCAACCACAATGAACGATAAATTGATAACAGGAGACTGCTTATGAGTACGGTAGCAGCCGTCGACCTCGGCAGGCGCCGCTTTCTGACCGCTACAGCAACCGTGGTCGGTGGCGTCGGCGCAGCGTTTGTCGCCGTGCCTTTTCTAAAATCCTGGTCGCCCAGTGAACGCGCCAAAGCGGCCGGTGCCCCCGTGGAAGCCGATATTAGTAAACTGGAAGACGGCGCCATGATGACGGTTGAATGGCGCGGCAAGCCGGTCTGGGTGGTCAAACGCACCCCCAAAATGTTGTCTGACCTGGCCACCCTGAACAACCAGTTGGTCGATCCCCGGTCAGAAATCGCCAGTCAGCAACCGAAATATACCCAGAATGCCAACCGTTCCATCAAGCCCGAAATTCTGGTGCTGGTCGGCATCTGCACCCACCTGGGCTGTTCCCCCACCTTCCGTCCGGACATCGCCCCGGCCGATCTGGGCGCAGACTGGAAAGGCGGCTTTTTCTGCCCCTGTCACGGCTCCCGTTTCGATCTGGCCGGGCGGGTCTACAAAAACGTTCCCGCCCCGACCAATCTGGAAGTCCCGGCCTACCGGTATCTGAGCGACTCCCGCGTCCTGATTGGCGTTGACCCGGAGACTGCATAATGGCCAATACACAAGGCACAACCGGCGTCGTCGGCTGGATTGACGAACGCTTCCCGCTGACCAAGATGATGCGCGAGCATCTGACCGAATATTACGCGCCGAAAAACTTCAATTTCTGGTACTTCTTCGGCGGGTTGGCGATCCTGGTGCTGATCAATCAGATTCTGACCGGCATCTGGCTGACCATGAACTACAAGCCCTCCGCCACCGAGGCGTTCGCTTCGGTCGAATACATCATGCGCGACGTCGACTGGGGCTGGCTGATCCGTTATATGCATTCCACTGGCGCGTCGGCCTTCTTCGTCGTCGTCTACCTGCACATGTTCCGGGCGCTGATCTACGGCTCCTACAAGAAGCCCCGGGAATTGATCTGGATCTTCGGCGTGGTCATCTTCCTCCTGCTGATGGCCGAAGCCTTCATGGGCTACCTGCTGCCCTGGGGTCAGATGTCCTACTGGGGCGCACAGGTCATCATCAACCTGTTCAGCGCTATTCCAGTCATCGGCCCGGATCTGTCGATCTGGATTCGCGGCGATTTCGTCGTCTCCGATGCCACGTTGAACCGCTTCTTCTCACTGCACGTCATCGCCCTGCCGCTGGTGCTGCTGGGTCTGGTCGTGGCGCACATCATCGCCTTGCATGAAGTCGGCTCCAACAACCCCGACGGCGTGGAAATCAAGAAAGTCAAAGGCCCGGACGGCAAACCCCTGGATGGCATCCCCTTCCATCCCTACTACACGGTGAAAGATTTGTTCGGCGCGATGGTGTTCCTGATCTTCTTCGCGGCCATTATTTTCTTCGTCCCGGAAATGGGCGGCTATTTCCTGGAGCACCCCAACTTTGATCCCGCCAACCCGATGGTGACTCCACCGCATATCGCGCCGGTCTGGTACTTCACTCCGTTCTACGCCATTCTGCGGGCGGTGCCTTCCTTCGCGGGTACGCAGGTCTGGGGCGTGCTGGCCATGGGCGCAGCGATTGTCATGCTGTTCTTCCTGCCCTGGCTGGATCGTAGCCCGGTCAAGTCGATCCGCTATCGCGGCCTCCTGTTCAAACTGGTGCTGGCGGCGTTCGTCATCTCGTTCCTGATCCTGGGCTATCTGGGCGCACTGCCGACGACGCCGGGGCGCACTACCCTGGCGCAGGTGTGCTCGATCATCTACTTCGGGTTCTTCTTTGTGCTGCCGATCCTGCCCGCGTTTGAAACGACCAAGCCCGTCCCGGAAAGGGTGACAAAATGAAAAAAATCATCATCGCACTCGCATTCCTGACCTTGCCGGGACTGACGTTTGCCGCTGCCGGCGGCTTTCCACTACAGACCGCACCGATTGACCTGACCAACCACGGCTCCCTGCAAAATGGTGCCAAGCTGTTTGTCAACTACTGCATGGGTTGCCATTCGCTGGATTATCAGCGCTATAACCGCATGGCCCGCGACATCGGCCTGACCGATGAACAGGTGAAAGAAAATTTGATCTTCACCGGGGCCAAGGTTGGCGACACTATGAAAAACGCCATGCCCAAGGCCGACGCCAAGCAATGGTTTGGCGTCGCCCCGCCGGATCTGACCGTGATCGCCCGTTCGCGCGGAGTGGATTACCTCTACACCTACCTGCAAACCTTCTATAAAGACCCCACCCGGCCTTTCGGCGTCAACAATGCGGTGTTCCCGAACGCCGGTATGCCGCATGTTCTGTGGGAATTGCAGGGGATGCAGGAAGCGGTCTACACCACGCACAAGGACACTGCCGGCAATTCGGTCAAAACCCTGTCAGGCTTCAAGCTGACCCAACCGGGCAGCATGAGTCCGCCGGAGTTCAAGGAAGCTATGGGCGATCTGACCAACTTCCTGTCCTATGTTGGGGAACCCATTAAACTAGAGCGCCAGCGCCTGGGCCTCTGGGTATTGCTGTTCCTGGCTCTGGCCACGGTCGTGTTCTACCTGCTCAAGAAAGAGTACTGGAAGGACGTGCATTAACCCGAGGCGATCAGGGATTAGCAAGCTGTTCGTGACCTTGCTATCTCCCTGATCCCTCACTCCCGATTTTTTCCCTCACTCTCTGCCTTCTCACCGAGCCGCTATGACCTCGACCCGCCCCTATCTGATCCGCGCGCTCTACGAGTGGATTGAAGACAACAACCTGACGCCCCACATTCTGGTTGATGCCGAACAACCGGGCGTGACGGTGCCGAAACAACATGTCCGCGAAGGCCAGATCATTCTGAACATCGACCCCGCGGCGGTGCATAACCTGCGGATGGGCAACGACTGGATTGAATTCAGCGCCCGGTTCAGTGGTGCGTCACGCTCGGTACAAATTCCGGTTGCCGCAGTGCTGGCCATTTACGCCCGCGAAAACGGCCACGGTATGGCCTTCGGCGAGGAAAAGGGCAGTGATGACGAACCACCACCACCGCCGTCCGATCAACCGCCCGCCAAGCCGCCCCGGCGCAAGCCAGTATTGAAGATTGTGAAGTAGCAGAACTCAGTTGATGTATTCAAACAGCGTCACTACCTGCTGTACGCCGCCCACCTGACTGGCGACATCGGCGGCGGCATCCGCTTCTACGGGCCGCACCAGCCCCAACAAATAGACCACGCCCCGATCTGTGACCACTTTAACCCGGGTCGGGTCAAAATCGGGAATGCTGTGGATCTGGAACAGCGCCGTTTTAACCTTGGTGGTCACCAGAGTATCGTTGCTCTGGACGGAGAGCGAACTGGGCGACCCCATCACCAGTTCGTTGTGAACCGTCCGCACCGGTGGTTCATTGAAAGCACGCACGATCTGCTCCGCCTGCCGCCGGACGCCCTCGGAAATCACTTCGCCGGTCAACAGGACCGTTCCGTTATAGCTGGTAATGCTGATCCGGTTACCCGGCGGTAATTGCCGGTTGAGGTGATCGTAAAGTTTGAGTTCGATACTCTGATCATCGATCACGGTGCCCGCGGTTCGTCGGTCATGGGCCAGGCTGATGCCGGTCGCCGCGCCGCCGATCAATATTCCCGCGCAACCGCTCAGGGACAGGCCCAGCAGTAGTACGCCGGTCCACTGCATCCATCGTACTTTCATGCTTCCCCCTCCTTGCCAAACAGCAAGTGGTCGATCAGATCGCACAGGCAATGAATCGCCAGAATATGCACTTCCTGAATCCGCGCTGTCGCCGTGGCGCTGACCCGGATTTCCAGGTCATTCCCGGTTAATTGCCTGGCTATGGGTCCGCCATCGCGCCCGGTCAGCGCGACCGTCGTCATGCCGATCTCCTGCGCTGCTGTTATTGCCGCCAGCACATTTGGCGAATGGCCACTGGTGGAAATGGCCAGCAGCAGGTCGCCGGGGCGGCCCAAAGCGTGCACTTGCCGGGCAAAGATCTGCTCGAAGGCGTAATCGTTAGCAATGGAGGTCAGGGCCGAACTGTCAGTGGTCAGGGCAATCGCCGCCAGACCCGGACGCTCGATTTCAAAGCGGTTCACCAGTTCGGCAGCGAAATGCTGGGCATCGGCGGCGGAACCGCCATTGCCGCAGATCAGGATTTTTCCACCTTGGCCAAGTCGTTCAGCCATCCGTTCAGCCGCATCGACCAGGCGCTGCCCCATGGTTTCCAGGGTGCGCTGTTTCGCGTCGATACTGGCGGTGAAATGTTGTTCGATACGTTGAAGAAGTGACATGAGTTCATTCCAGTAGCCATAGAAATTAAGAATATTCTACAGGAGCGGACTTTGCACATTCAGCAGGAGATTGATGAGGCTATTGAAAAATGGCCGATTCGCTAAATCTGCGCATCAATCCGATCTTACTGAAGCGTCCGCGCAAGTTGGCGACGCATCGAGGCGTTGGGACAAATAGGTCATTTCCTGAAACCAATTTCGATAGTTCTGGTGAAACTCCGCCAACTGCGCATCTCCCCCCGTCCTGGTTGCGTAGTCGTTGAGAACCGGCAACTGCAACCGGGCCAGGCGTCCAGCATCCGCATTTCGGGTCGCCGTCAGAAAAGAAGAAAGACTGGTGACCACCGAACGCGTCTTGGTCTGACTGGATGCCTGCGTCAACGCGCCGACCAGCCAGGGCGAATACTTGAACATGTAATCGGCATAGCGCCGCAACACCGGGGCCTGCTCCAGCAACGCCTGTCTTTCCTGATCAAAGTCATCCCGCAAGACGATCTGGTGGTCCTTGAAAACAACCGGCGCTGCCGTTGATGTATCGCAAGCCCATCCTAGGCGCGGCTTCAGCAACTCGGCCTGATAACGCTCATCGCGATAGGGGTAAAAAGGCATGGTCCTGCAGCGAGACGGCTTATTGAGGTGAATGCTGCACCGGTTGTCGTCGCCCAGCGCGGGACAGGGAAATGACTTGGGCAGGTAAGCGGTCGGAGTAATCATCACCGCGAGTTCCTTGCGGTGAGCCAGCGTGAGGGTGGTTCCCAGCGTTGCGGTCATCGCATAATCCTTGCTGCCTTGCCGCAACGCCGTCCACACAAAACCTAACGGAAAGCGGGCGGCATTCGCGAACGCATCCTTGCAGGTCAGCGGTAATAGCCCATAGCAGCACTGACCACAAATAGTGCATTGAAAATGTCGAGTTGCGCTCATTTCACCTCCAGGGCCACGCCACAACATTTCTTGGCTTTTTTGCCTGAACCGCAGGAGCAGGGGTCATTACGCCCGATCTTCGTCACGCGCTGGGGCGCGATCTGACTACTCTCGGTGTTGACATAAAGCCACTGGCCATGATCGCGACGAAAGCCCGACACGCTGATGGTGGACAACTCTTGCTGTTCACGGCGAAATCGCACGACAAACTCCACCTTCGCCGTATCGCCGGTTTCAGTAACGCGGCGAATCTCCAGACCGCGCCATTCATACTGTTGCGTCACCCGTTCCGCATCAGCGCGATTGAAGTCGTCACGAACCTCCGGCGCGTGAGTACGCTCGACATGATCCAGTGCGCACTTGACAAAAGCCGTATAGCGCGAGCGCACCAGCGCTTCGACCGTAGGTGCCGGGGTTCCGGCAATGATCGGGCCACAGCAAACCTCATAATCATGGATGGAACCGCACGGACACAACGTCATCATTGAACTCTCTTTCAAAAGCAGCCACGACGGCTGTTGGCTAAGGACAGGATACTCAATGTCATGGTCAAGGATACGAGGTCAAGAATACGGGTTAAATTCGGTCAATTCAAAAATTCCTTAGCCACCAGTTCATAGCGCCCGGTATCATTCGATCATCCGCTCCTGACTTAAAATCGCTATCAAGAAGCTGTATTAACTAATGAATAGCCGCCATTATAGCTACTGTGTCGGGATTGCCCGATAATATCGCTATCCAATTCGCTGTTCCCCTCCTCCAATCTCCCTCGCTGGGAGGTTAAGAAACTACCCACAGGAAACAATACCGGCATGGCCATGACCTCTCGCTACTACCGCGCCCTCGGCCCTCATGGTTTCCACCGCGTTCACTACACCGAATGGGGCGATCCTGACAACCCCAAAGTGCTGATCTGCGTCCATGGCATGACCCGGACCGCCCGTGACTTCGATTTCCTGGCCGCCGCTCTGGAACGCGAGTACCGGGTCATCTGTCCGGATGTGGTCGGGCGCGGCCAGAGCGACTGGCTGGACGACAAAACCGACTACACCTACCCGCTCTATGTCAGCGACCTGGCCACGCTGATGGCGCGGCTTGACGCCGAGCGGATTGACTGGGTGGGCACTTCGATGGGCGGCCTGATCGGGATGTTCCTGGCTAGTTATGCCGGTACGCCCATCCATAAACTGCTGATTAACGATGTCGGGCCACTCCTCCCCGCTGCCGGGCTGAAACGGATCGCCAAGTACGTCGGTCAAGTCGTCGCTTTTGATACTTTTGACGCCATGGATCAGGCGTTGCGTGGTTACGCCGCCACCTTTGGCAAGCTGACCGATGAGCAATGGCGGCACATGCTGGTTCACAGTTCCCGGCAACTGGATGACGGGCGCTATACGTCCGACTATGACCCCGGCATTGCCGAAGTTTTCAAGACGATGGAACTGAAGGATATTGACCTGTGGCCGGTCTGGGACGCCGTGCGCTGCCCGACCCTGGTGCTGCGTGGCGTACATTCCGATGTGCTGAATCATGCCGACGCCATCGCCATGACCGAGCGCGGCCCTAAAGCGCAATTAATTGAGTTCCCCGGCATGGGCCACGCCCCGGCGCTCATGGCCGATGACCAGATTGCTATCGTGCGGGACTGGCTGCTGGCGGATTGAAGCCAGGCATCATCGCAACTAGCGTTAGCTCGCCTTGCGCCCATACACCGTCGCCAGCCAAATCCCCAGCGCGATCAAGGCAATACCCATGCCATGGAAGGCGTACAGCCGCTCGTCGAGAAAGATCATCGACAGCATCGCACCGAACACCGGCATCAGATGTAAAAACTGGCCGGTGCGATTAGCGCCCAGTTCGGCCACCGCCCGATTCCAGAAAATATAGGCGAGAATCGACGGAAACACCGCCAAATATAGAATGCTGGCGATAGTGGTGACATTGAGGCTGAACACCCGGTCATGCGCCAGATCCCAGGCATACAGCGGCGTCAGCATCAGAATGCCGATCATCATGGTCGCTGCCTGGAAGTCCAGTGGCTTGAGTGCGGACGGTCGCCAGCGCAGGCACACGGAATACAGCGCCCAACTGAGCACCGCCGCCAGCACCCACAAATCGCCGGTATTGACTTGCCGCGCCAGCAAACTCTCCAGGTCGCCGCGACCGACAATCACCAGGACGCCAGCCAGCGAACAGCCAATGCCCAGCGCCTGCCAACCAGTCACGGTCTGGCGCAACAGCAAAAAGGACAGCCCCACTATCAGCACCGGCGTTATCGACAGCATGATGACTGCATTAGTGGCCGTCGTGGTTTGCAGACCGATATAGACAAAGGTGTTGAAATTAACGACGCCCAACACGCTGAGTAGCAGCAATATCAGCCAATGCCGACGCAACAGCGGCCACTGATGGCGCAGTGAGCGCCAGACGAACGGCAGCAGAATCGCCAAGGCCACGGCCCAGCGCCAGAACGACAGGGTGAAGGGTGTAAACACCGTATGCACCGCCCGGCCCAGCACAAAATTGCCGGACCAAAACAGCGTAGTCAGCACCAAAAGCAGGTAAGGAGAAGGACGCCAGGCACTCGAAAGGCCGGTCATGGTGCGTCGTCCATTTGCCTGGAAATCATTTGAGAGAAGGTCTGCACTCGTCCACCCGGTAAATAATGATGCATCGCACCATTTGCTGCTATTATTCCTTGCGTGTGTGGCAAGGGCTGAGTAAAAAACCATGTATATCGTAGATGATCCGACGCTAGCGCTCATTACCCGTTTTATCGGCGACGCCCAAACTCTGGAGGTGTCCGATACCGAGTTTCTGCTGCGGCAAATCGCCGCTATCAACCAGTACGTCAGCGACTTTCCTGATGGCGAACGGCAAATGCGTGCGCTGGAATGGATTGAAGTCCACGCCAGCCAATATCGGCAGCAATGGCAAAAACAGGCGGTGATGAACGCCTTGAGCAAGATGCGCTGCGCCGATTGCCCACTGATCGGCGGCTCCCGCCAATCGCCTTGCACCATTCACAAGCAATGGTCGCGACTCCTGCGGCAATACGCTGACGACCATTTGTCATCGCACGACTATGTGGAAGCCACCCTGAATCTGCTGGAGACGCACAAGCGCCGACTGAAGATAGGCCGCACTCGTCGACAATTGCGGTCTACAACCACTGTGTCACTCAATGCGGCTCTCTGATTCCAGCGCCGTGCCCCTCATGCCCCAACCTTCGCCACTCCCTCGCGCCCCCTGGACTCCTCATCACTGGCGGGACTGCCCAGCGGCGCAAATGCCGGATTATGCCGACTCCCGAACCTTGGCCGAAGTCGAGGAACGGCTGGCCCGGTCGTTGCCTTTAGTGTTCACCGGTGAAATTCGCACCCTCCGCCAGCAATTGGCCGAAGTCGCTGCCGGACGCGCCTTCCTGCTACAAGGTGGTGATTGCGCCGAAAGTTTCGCCGACTTTAACGAAGGCACCATTACCGACACCTTCCGGGTGCTGCTGCAAATGGCGGTCACGCTGACTTTCGCCGCCGCCTGCCCCATCGTCAAGGTTGGACGCATGGCCGGCCAATTCGCCAAACCGCGCAGCGCCCCGACAGAAACCCGTAACGGGCTGACCCTGCCCAGTTATCGCGGTGATATTGTTAATGATCTGGAATTCACTGCTGAAGCCAGAAGCCCTGATCCGCGTCGGCAATTACGCGCTTACTCCCAATCGGCAGCAACATTGAACTTGCTGCGGGCGCTGGCGCAGGGTGGTTTCGCCGACCTGCACCAAGTGCAGCAATGGAATCTCGATATGCTCCGCGCCAGTCCGCAAGGTGCCCGCTACCGTGATCTGGCCGACCGCATCGGCGAAACCCTGGACTTCATCCATGCTTGTGGGCTGGACGCCGCTGTTGCGCCCCAGGTGCAGCAAGTACAGTTCTACACTTCGCACGAAGCGCTGCTGCTCGGCTATGAACAGGCGCTGACCCGGCGCGATCCGGCCACCGGCAACTGGTATGACGGTTCCGCGCATTTTCTGTGGATCGGCGAACGCACCCGGCAACTGGATGGCGCACACGTTGACTTTCTGCGCGGCGTCGTCAATCCCATTGGCCTGAAACTGGGACCCACGGCGGATCCCGATACCCTGCTGCGGCTGCTGGACGTGTTGAATCCCGATCATCAACCGGGCCGGTTGACCCTGATCAGCCGGATGGGGGCTGACCAGGTGGAAACTGCCCTGCCCCCCCTGATTCGAGCGGTGCAACGGGAAGGTCGGCCGGTCATCTGGTCCTGCGACCCAATGCACGGCAACACCATCGATTCCGGCACGGGCTACAAAACCCGGCCCTTCAGCCGCATTCTCGATGAAGTGCGGCGATTCTTCGCGATTCATCACGCCGAGGGCAGCTATCCGGGCGGAATGCATTTGGAACTGACCGGCCAGGATGTCACGGAATGTCTGGGCGGCGCTCAGGCGATCACCGAACAGGGGCTGGCCGACCGCTACCATACCCGGTGCGATCCGCGCTTGAACGCCTCGCAGAGTCTGGAACTGGCGTTTCTGATCGCGGAAATGTTGAAGGAGTGGCGGCGGGAAATCGGGCTGGCTGGCACCGTCCCAGCGACGAACAACGCGCCATAAAAAAAGCCGGGACGATGAAGACCCGGCTAAAAGAACCACCAAAGGAAGGTGTGGAGAAGAACAACATCTGAACGATGTCCAAGATAGGTTAGCCTGAATGTTGCGGTGCGTCAAGAGTCTTGACGGGAACCAACCTCGCTTTTACCGTCATAAAAAATGCCGGGGCTATTGCTAACCCCGGCCAAGAACCACCAAAGAAGGATTCGAGAACAAACATTCCGAAGGAATGTTGCAGCGCAATATAACAGCCTTTGCTGCACTGCGTCAAGAAAATCCTTCTTTCATCATTTTTTATTCAATTATTATTTAATTATCAAAAATTTATTTCTCATTACCTGACAACACACTCAATCATGCCGCAACACGATTTTACCCAACTGTTCCGCGGCCCGCAGTCGTTGATGGGCGAGAACCGCATGATCAAGCGGGAAAACCTGGTCAATGACCGGCTCAATGCGGTGTTCTGCTACAAAGCGCAGCATCGCCGCAAATTCTTCCGGCGATCCCATGGTGGAACCAATGATGCGCGCCTGCCGGAAGAACAGCCGCACCAGATCCAGACCGGGCGGATTGCCGGCGGTAGAGCCATAGACCACCAGCCGACCCGCCGGACGAATGACCGAGAAGCAGCCTTTAAAAGACGGGCCGCCCGTACCGTCGATCACCACATCCACGCCGCCCGTCAATTCCGCCAACTGCTTATCCCAGTCATCAGCGCGGTAATTGACGCCGCCTGCCGCGCCCATTTGCCGCGCCTGCGTCAGCTTCGCCTCATCGCCACTCGTGACAAAGACTCGCGCTCCCAGCGCCACTGCCCACTTCATGGCAAAGGTCGCCACACCGCCGCCAATGCCGGTCACCAGCACCGTTTCCCCCGGCTGCGCCGCCGCCTGGGTTATCAGCGCCCGCCAGGCGGTCAGACCGGCCAGCGGAATCGCCGCCGCCTGTTCCCCATTTAAATGCGCTGGCCTGGGAAAAACATGGCCCACGGGAACACAGATGTATTCCGCGAACATACCAGGGTCCGGCATACCCAATACCCGGAAGGTGGGGCCGGGAAACCGGGGATCGTTGCCCCAGTCATAAGCCGGGTAGATCACCACCTCCCGCCCGAGCAAATCCGCCGGCGCGCCGGGTCCGAGCTGATCGACAACGCCGGCACCATCGGAACCCATGATGCAGGGCAGACGAATTTTCGGATACTGGTTGAGGGTGATCCACACATCCCGGCGATTCAGCGCCGAGGCGTGGAGCCGGACGCGCACCTGGCCCGGGCCGGGTTCCGGGGTGGGAACCTCTTCAACAGTCAACTGTTCGGGGCCGCCGAGTTGGCGGAGCAGAATCGCTTTCATGGGCATGTCCTGAAGGCAAGGTTGAGAAATGCAGTTCATGATGCGGGGTGGTTATTCACTTTCCCCGAAAATGGTCTACGTTTATCTAACGAGTTTAGTTGAAAACTACTGAGAACGACCGCGACCGACGGCCGATGCTGTTGGCTCGCATCCATCCCTATGGACGGCCGGAGATTCCTGGCCACCAGACGATAGCGAAGAGAAGCACGATGACTGACACCCCTATTAATATGACGCGCCCGCTGGATATGACGCATGAGAAGCACAATGTCGGCCCGCAACGCATTCAGCGGCCGATCTATGCTGATCTGCTGCCAACCTGCAACAACGCCTGCCCCGCCGGCGAAAATATCCAGGCTTGGCTGACCCACGCCCAAGCAGGGCGGTTCAAGGAAGCCTGGCAGAGCCTGACCGAAAACAATCCCATGCCGGCGATTCATGGCCGGGTGTGCTACCACCCCTGCGAAACCGCCTGTAATCGCGGCAAGCTGGATACCTCGGTCAGCATCCACGCCGTCGAACGGTTCCTCGGCGATCTGGCCCTTACGGAAGACTGGCAGTTTGAAGTCACTGCCAAGTCCACCGGCAAGCGGGTACTGATCGTCGGTGCCGGTCCCAGTGGCCTGTCCGCCGCCTATCATCTGGCCCGGCAGGGCCACGAAGTGGAAATCCACGAAGCGGGGCCGATGGCCGGCGGCATGATGCATTTCGGCATTCCCTCCTACCGACTGCCGCGTGATGTGCTGGACGCTGAAATCAAGCGCATCGAAAACATGGGCGTCAAGATCGTCCTCAACTATCGGGTGGACGACCTGGTTGCCGAGAAAGAGCAAGGCGATTTTGACGCGATTTTTGTCGCGGTCGGCGCACACATCAGCAAGCGCACCAATATCCCCTCTCGTGACGCGGGCAAGATGCTTGACGCCATCAGCTTCCTCAAGGACGTGGAATCCGGCAACGCGCCCAAGTTGGGACGGCGGGTTGCCATTTACGGCGGCGGCAATACCGCCATGGACGCTGCCCGGGTTGCCAAGCGGCTAGGCTATGAACCGCTCATCATCTATCGCCGCGACCGCGCCAATATGCCCGCCCATGATTTCGAGGCGACTGAAGCGCTGGAAGAAGGCGTCAAAATCCACTGGCTGCGCACCATCAAGAACATCGACGAAACGACGTTTACGGTGGAAGTCATGGAAGTGGACGAGAAAGGTCGGCCACGGCCCACCGGGCAGTTTGAAACGCTGGAAGCCGATGCGCTAATCATGGCGCTGGGTCAGGACGTGGACACCAGCTTCATGCACAAGGTGCCGGGCGTTCAGTTCAAGGAAGACGGCGTGGTCATCGTCAACGACCAGATGATGACCGGCTGCCCCGGCCTGTTCGCGGGCGGTGATATGGTGCCTTCCGACCGGACTGTGACGATTGGCGTCGGCCATGGCAAGAAAGCTGCCCGCAATATTGACGCCTGGCTGCGCGGCCAACCCTACCTGAAGCCGCCCAAGCATGATCTGGCGACCTTCGACAAACTGCATGTCTGGTACTACACCGACGCCTCCCAGCGCCCGCAGGGTCATCTGGACATTAAAGGCCGTCAGAGCAGTTTTGAGGAAGTCGTGGCGGGTCTGACCCAGAAGGAAGCCGTGTACGAAGCCAAGCGCTGTCTGTCCTGCGGCAACTGCTACGAATGCGACGGCTGCTACGGCGCTTGCCCCGAAGACGCCATCGTCAAGCTGGGCGCGGGCAAACGCTATCGCTACAACTACGAACTTTGCACCGGCTGCGCGGTGTGCTTCGAACAATGCCCCTGCCACGCCATCGAGATGATCCCGGAACCGTCGGTAGCCGCCTGATCCCTGAAATCCATACCCTCACCTCCCACCGCTCTGACAAAGAGCGCGGGGAGTGACTGGAAAAACCACCTGCCCGCCTGATCCATCGCGGGCCTAGCGAGACGCACACAATGACTGAACGACAAGTCACGACCATTGACGGTAATGAAGCGGCGGCCTACGTCGCCTACCGGGTCAATGAAGTTTGCACGATTTATCCGATTACGCCCTCCTCGACCATGGCCGAACTGGCCGATCAATGGGCGTCGGAAGGCGTTAAAAATATCTGGGGGACCATTCCCCTGGTCATGGAAATGCAGAGCGAAGGCGGCGCAGCGGGTGCAGCGCATGGCGCCTTGCAGACCGGCTCACTGACGACGACGTTTACGGCGTCTCAGGGACTCATGTTGATGATTCCCAACATGTACAAAATCGCCGGGGAACTCACATCCGCCGTGTTCCACGTGGCCGCCCGTTCGCTGGCTACGCAGGGCCTGTCGATTTTCGGCGACCACCAGGACGTGATGGCAGTGCGGGCGACCGGCTTTTGCCTGCTCGCCTCCGGTTCCGTGCAGGAAGCGCACGACATGGCGCTGATCGCCCAGGCGGCGACGCTGGAAGCGCGAGTGCCGTTCATCCACTTCTTTGACGGGTTCCGCACCTCGCACGAGGTCAACAAGCTGACCCTGCTCACCGATGATGAAATCCGGGCGATGATCCGCGATGACCTGGTGCTGGCACACCGCGCCCGGGCCTTGAATCCAGACCGGCCGTTTATCCGGGGCACCGCGCAGAACCCGGACGTGTATTTCCAGAGCCGTGAAACGGTCAACCCGTTCTACGCCAAGGTGCCGGGCATTGTGCAGTCAGCGATGGACAAGTTCGCCGACATCACCGGGCGGCGCTATCACCTGTTCGACTACTTCGGCGATCCACTGGCCGAGCGCGTCGTGATCCTGATGGGTTCCGGCGCAGAAACCGCCTGCGAAACTGCCGACTATCTGAATCAGCGCGGCGAGCGGGTGGGCGTGATCCAGGTCCGCCTCTATCAGCCGCTGTCCGCCAGCCATTTCCTGGCGATGTTACCGGCCAGCGTCAAATCCATCGCTGTCCTGGATCGTACCAAGGAACCGGGCACCAGCGGCGAGCCGATGTACCTGGAAGTCGTCAATACCCTGATGGAGGCGCACAACGCCGGAACGCTGCCGACCCAGACCCTGCCCCGGATCATCGGTGGCCGCTACGGGTTGTCGTCCAAGGAATTTACCCCGGCGATGTGCAAGGCGGTGTTCGATGAACTCGGTAAGGATCGCCCCAAGAACCATTTCACCGTCGGCATCAATGACGACGTGATGCACACCAGTCTCGACGTCGATCCGCATTTCATGATCGAGTCCGATAAAGTGGTGCGGGCGATGTTCTACGGGTTGGGCGCAGATGGCACGGTCGGCGCGAACAAGAACTCGATCAAGATCATCGGCGATGATCCGGAGTTCTACGCGCAGGGCTATTTCGTTTACGACTCCAAGAAGTCCGGCTCGCAAACCGTCTCCCATCTGCGCTTTGGCCCGGATCCAATCCGTTCGCCTTATCTGGTGCAATCGGCCAATTTCATTGGTTGTCACCAGTTCAGCTTCCTGGATCGTGGCGATGTTCTGAAGAACGCGGCAACCGGCGCGGTGTTGCTGCTCAACACCAGTCCGCATGAACCTGACGAGGCCTGGGATCGGCTGCCGCGACCGGTGCAGGAGCAGATCATCGCCAAGCAGATCAAGCTCCACGCCATTAATGCCGAGAATGTCGCCCGCGACAACGGCATGGGGACGCGGATCAACACCATCATGCAGACCTGCTTCTTCGCCATTTCCGGGGTGCTGCCCCGCGACAAGGCGATTGAGAAGATCAAGTACTCGATCAAGAAGACTTATACCCGCAAGGGTGATGAGGTCGTGCGCAAGAACTTCGAGGCGGTCGATAACACGCTGGCCAACCTGCGGGAAATCCAGGTGCCGGCGCTGGCCACCAGCACCCGTGAATTGCCGCGAGTCGTCTCGTTGAATGCGCCGGACTTTGTGCAGAACGTGACCGCGATGATGATGGCCGGGCGCGGCGATGAACTGCCGGTCAGCGCCCTGCCGGTGGATGGCACTTACCCGAGCGCCACGACGCAGTGGGAGAAGCGCAATATCTCCAACTTCGTGCCGATCTGGGAACCGGATATCTGCATTCAATGCGGCAATTGCAGCATGGTCTGCCCGCATGGCGTGATTCGCTCCAAGTTCTATAACGAAGCCAGTCTCGAAACCGCCCCCAAGGCCTTCAAGACTGCACCTATTGACGCCCGGGGCTTCCCGGATATTCGCTATACCCTGCAAGTGTATCTGGAAGACTGCACCGGTTGCGGACTCTGCGTAGAAGTCTGCCCGGCCAAGAGCAAGGAGCAGTCTGGACACAAAGCCATCAATATGGCGCTCAAGGAACCGGTGCTGGAGAATGAACGGGCCAATATCGGCTTCTTCGAGACCCTGCCGGAAATGGATCGCAGCCGGGTTGATTTCTCCACAGTGCGCGGGGTGCAGTTCCTGCCGCCGCTGTTCGAGTTCTCCGGTGCCTGCGCGGGCTGTGGCGAGACACCTTATGTCAAACTCCTCTCGCAGTTGTTCGGCGACCGGTTGCTAGTCGCCAACGCCACCGGCTGTTCCTCGATTTATGGCGGCAACCTGCCCACTACGCCCTGGTCGGTCAACAGCGAAGGACGCGGCCCGGCCTGGTCCAATTCGCTGTTTGAAGACAACGCCGAATTTGGTCTGGGCTTCCGCCTGACCGCTGACAAGCATCTCCAGTATGCCGGTGAGTTGCTCAAGGCGCTGGCCGGGGGGATCGGTGAGAATCTGGTCGTCGATATTATGGATGCCGAGCAGGTGACGGAGATCGATATTCGCCGGCAACGGGGCCGGGTGGCCGAACTGAAACAGCGGCTACGCGAGATCAATGACCCGCGTGCCGCCCAGTTACTGGCGATTGTGGACCAATTGGTGCGGCGCAGTATCTGGATCGTCGGCGGCGACGGCTGGGCTTATGACATTGGCTCTTCCGGCGTCGATCACGTCCTGGCCAGTGGCCGTGACGTGAACATTTTGGTGATGGATACCGAGGTGTATTCCAACACCGGCGGCCAGATGTCGAAATCCACCCCGATGGGCGCGGTGGCCAAGTTCGCCGCGGCGGGCAAGCAGGGCGGCAAGAAAGATGTCGCGTTGCAGGCGATTTCCTACGGCAATGTGTATGTCGCCCGGATCGCGATGGGCGCTAATCCGCAACAGGCGCTGCTGGCGTTCCGCGAGGCCGAAGCCTATGACGGACCGTCGCTGATCCTGGCGTACAGCCACTGTATTGCGCACGGCATCAACATGCAGCGCGGGCTGGATCAACAGCATCTGGCGGTGGAATGCGGCCACTGGCCGTTGTTCCGCTATAACCCGTCGGTGCGGGAATCGGATGAGAATCCGTTTGTACTCGATTCCGGGCGGCCCAAAATTCCGCTCAAGAAGTACGCCTACAACGAGGTGCGCTACAAAGTACTCACGCATACCAACCCTGCCGAAGCCGAGCACCTGATGGAGCTGGCTCAACAAGCGATCAATCGGCGCTGGGCGGTGTACGAAGAAATGGCGACCCATGGCGGCGGCACCTTTGTTCCGAAATTCAAATAATTAAGGCGTCAGGGGACCGGGACCGGTCGCAAGCCTGGTGCCGGAACCCTGATACCTGGAACCTTATTCGCAGAAGGAATGATCATGGATTTAACAACCACTTACATGGGGCTGCCCCTTAAACATCCCATCGTGGCGTCATCCTCGCCGCTATCGGGGAGTGTGGCCGGCGTCAAGCGTCTGGAAGATGCGGGAGCCTCTGCCGTCGTGCTGTTTTCACTGTTCGAGGAACAGTTAAAGCACGAGAGCGCCGCGCTGGAGCATTTCATGACGGCCGGCACGGAAAGTTTCGCCGAGTCACTGAGCTACCTGCCGGAAATTGACGACTACACGGTCGGGCCGGACACCTATCTGGATCTGCTGCGGCGGTCCTCGGAAGCGGTGGATATTCCGGTCATCGGCAGCCTCAACGGCATCACCAATTCTGGCTGGATTGAGTATGCAAAGTTGATGCAGCAGGCGGGTGCCAAGGGCATTGAGCTGAATATCTATTACATCCCCGCCGATCTGACCACCAGTGGCCGGGCCGTCGAGGACCGCTATATCGAGATCGTCAAGGCGGTCAAAGCCTCGGTGACGATTCCAGTAGCGGTCAAGCTGAGTCCGTTCTTCAGCGCCATTGGCTCCATGGCCAAGTCGCTCGACGAGGCTGGCGCGGATGCGCTGGTGCTGTTCAACCGCTTCTATCAGCCGGATTTCGATCTGGAAAAACTGGACGTTGCACCGAATCTGAATCTGAGTACGCCGGATGAAATCCGCCTGCCACTGCTCTGGATTGCGGTGCTGTACGGGAAGTTGCGCGGGTCACTGGGCGCGACCCGGGGTGTACATACACCGATTGAAGTGGTCAAGTATCTGATGGCCGGCGCAGATGTGGTAATGACCACCTCAGCTCTACTAAAGAACGGCGTCGATTACCTGGGTACCTTGCGCGCTGGTTTGCAGACCTGGATGGAGATGAACCAGTACCAGTCGGTCACGCAGATGAAGGGGTCGATGAGTCAGCAGAACGTAGCGGATCCGACCGCTTTCGAACGCGCCAACTACATCAAGACGCTCGAAAGCTATAAGAGCGATTATATTTAATATTCATTTTTCTCAGGCTGTTGTTCAGCTTGATTGACCTCAGCGGCGCTTGGAGGTCTTGAGGGGATTGCGAGGAACGCAATCCCCTTTTTTATTGTCCACGCTTCCACGCCTAAATTGACGGCATTGCCGCCTCATGCCGTCTGATCCAGTTTTAACGCCGCCGAATTGATGCAATAGCGCAACCCGGTCGGCGCTGGGCCATCGTCGAACACATGGCCCAGATGCGCCCCGCAGTCCGCACACAGGACTTCGGTGCGGCGCATGAACAGGCTTTGGTCATTAGCGGTAGCCACTTGCTCAACTGCTGCCGGCGCCCAGAAACTTGGCCAGCCACTGCCGGAATCGAATTTGGTTTCCGCATCAAACAGCGACGCGCCACAACACACGCAGCGATAAACGCCCGGCTCGTGGCAGTCGTAATACTGACCGGTAAAGGCCGGTTCTGTCCCCTTCTGACGGCAGATTCGATACTGCTCCGGGGTCAGTTGTGAGCGCCAATCGGCGTCGGTTTTGGCGATTTTATGGCTCATGCTGGTTCCTCATTCAGTGAAAGCCCGTTCATCGAAGATCAATTCTGCCCTTTCTACCCGCGCCGCGTTCAATAACCAGCGTTGCAGGGTTTCCTGATTATGGCCGGTCTGTAATCGCGCCTCGACCGTCGCATCCACTGCCAACCCACGCCCTCGCAGCAGCGCCAGAATAGCGCTGACCATGCCCTCCTCACGACCCTCCTCACGACCTTCATCGCGCACATCATTCAGGCTGGCATAACCCCGGCGCTGCAACAGATTCCGCAAGACCACATCATGGGCGGCATCGCGGTCGAACAACGCCCGCACCGGCACCGGGTTACGCAATACCCCCGGCGCTTCCAGCACATCGCTGGCGGTATAGGTCTTCATCGGCCCATCCGGGCGATGGACTTCCACCCGTTGCAGTCCGACCAGTCGCACCACCCACACCAGGCGCGTCCCGGCCGCCAGCAGTTCGGCGATCTTCTCGCGCAATTCCCGCTCATCCTGACCCGGACCTGCGTATTCGACCGCTAGTGGTGGGGCTTCAGTCAACCAGGTGCTGTTGCCAATGGGCGGCGTCGCTCGCACCACCACGTCAGGCGCTCGCAACGTCCCGCCGTCCGGGCTAATACCGACATCCACGCCGGTCCATTGCACATCCGGATCGCTATCCAGCACCAGCCCACCCTTGACGCTACCGGAGCCGTGTTGCCAGCCCGCCGGCGCACAGTAAATCGGATGACCATTAGAGAGTTCATAGCGGTCGCCATCGCGCAACTGGTCGGCGTGAAACGGACCGGGAGCAAAACGCCGAAGTGAGTCACTCATAAGCATCTCCAAAAATGAATAACATGGGGTTGGAAGCGTTTTTGCACAACGTCAATTTGAATCAAAATTCAAATCAAAGTTTTTCCTCATGTAAAATTTCCGCCTTTGCGGACTCCCGCCGCCGCTGCAACGCTTCCCAGATATGTTCAGCCAGACCGACGCCGACCTCATTAAAAGCCAGAAACGTCATGTCCGCACCGGCGGCTTTAAGCTCGTTCTCTTCTTCGGGATAACTGCTGACCGCGCCAATCAGGCCGGCAAAACCGCGTCGCCGCAATTGCTGGCTGGCAATGCGTTTTGCCTCCGGATCAGGCATAGCCAATACCACGGCCTTGATGCCCTCCAGCCGCAGCCGATGCCAGAATCCCGGATCTTCGGCGTCCGCGTAAACCACTCGCCGGCCCTCATGCACATGCCGTTCGACCTTGTTCAAATCCGAATCAATGCCGGACACCATCAACACTTTGTGCGGATGATCCGGCACATTCTGGCGCTTTTTGAGGAAGTCATACGCGGCAGTTCCGGCATGGCCCATACCGATGACCAGAATTTGGGTGCTGCCCAGCGATACCGGCTGCTCGTCAGGATGATGCTCAGCCCGTTCAAAGGGCGTTAAGCGATCTTCCAGCCGCTCATACAACACATGAGCAAACCGGTTGAACGGCGCGACGATCACGAACGACAAGGCGACCGCAATCGCCAGCAGCACCAGCCAGTCGGTATCCAGTTGCCCCTTTTCGGCCATAAACTTCACGACAATCAGGGTAAATTCGCTATAACTGGTTAAAGCCAGCGCACTCAGAAAGGCCGTGCGCGCCCGCAACCGGAAGCGGATCAGGATGAAGAAAAACAGGGCGGCTTTCAGCGGCAACAGTAAGGCCAGCATCACCGCCCCGCCGAAAATGGCCAGACTGGGCCAACCCATCAGGCCGATTTGCAGGAAAAAGCCGACCAGCAGCACTTCCTTGAGCGACCACACTGCCCGCGACAGTTCCATCGCCTTCGGATGCCCTACCAGCAACACTCCCAGCAACAGTGCACCCAGTTCCGAACCCAAACCGAGGTGTTCAAAGCCCAGGCCGCCGACCACCAGCGCCAGCGCCAGTCCATAGAGCGTCAACAACTCATCATGACCGCTCCAGTCCAGCAACCGGGTCACTAGCGGTCGTAACAACGGCAACCCGAGCACCAGCAGCGCCCATGGCGATGGGGTCGCCGCACCCGCAAAGGCCATCAGCGCCAGCGCCGCCAGGTCCTGGATGATCAAAATGCCGATAGCCAGCCGGCCATGAAAAGCGCGCAGTTCGCCCTTTTCCTCCAGCGCCTTGGCCGCCAGCACCGTGCTGGAAAACCCCAAGGTGGTCGCCAAAAGCAGCGCCTGCCAGACTGGCAGCGTCACCACCACCAGGAAACCCAGGCAGAGTAACGCCCCGCTAATCGCCAGATGCAATAAGCCGCCGCCCCAGACTTCGGGACGCGCCAGACTTTTGATCCGCAGTTTTAGCCCGACGCTGAACAGCAGCAGCAATACGCCAGCATGGGCAATATGATCGAGCAGTTCGCTACCCTGCTGACCGAGCGCGTTCAGAACAAAACCAGCCGCCAGATAGCCCACCAGCGCCGGCAGACCGAGATGACGGGAGAGCAGGCCCAAGGCAAAGGCCAAAGCAAGCCAGAGTGCATCCATGATTAGGTAAAATCTCCTGATAAATCAATTTTTTTGAACGGCTAGGCTTTCTTCAACACCTGAACCACATACAGCAACACCATCGCGCCGACGGTCGCGGTCATTAGATGACCAATCAATCCCACCGCGGCGAAGCCCACCAACCGGAACAGGAATCCGCCCACGAACGCACCAATCACGCCAATCACCAGATTACCCGCCAACCCCATGCCGCTGCCGCGCATAAAGTTCGTCGCGATCCAGCCCGCAATCAGGCCAATTAACAAAAATCCAATCAAGTCCATCGTCTTTCCCCCTGCGTTGTCTATTGAGCAATGTGGTTGATCATACTGAATACTAGCCCTAAGCGGGAACTGTCTAGCCGCCGGTTGCTCCTTAATGCCGATGACTGCGAATCTCGAACCTTAATTTGCCTGGAGAATTTTCCATGACGTCGCCTACCATGAAAGCCGTCCGTATTCACGCCTACGGTGGTCTTGAAATGCTGCATTATGAGGAAAACGCGCCCCGCCCCGCCCTCAAACCGGATGATCTCCTCATCCAGGTGCAGGCGGCGACGGTCAATCCGGTGGACTGGAAAATCCGCGAGGGCTGGCTGCAAGGCGATCTCCATCACACCCTGCCCCTCACACTCGGTTGGGATGTTTCCGGCGAAGTGGTCGAGGTTGGTCCAGAAGCCCATGGCTTCAAGGTGGGTGACGAAGTGTATGCCCGTCCCGACATCGAACGCGACGGCGCTTATGCCGAATACATTGCCGTCAAGGCCAGCGAAGTCGCCCTCAAGCCAGCAACCCTGGATCACCTGCACGCCGCCGCCGTGCCATTGGCTGCGCTGACCGCCTGGCAGGCGCTGGTCGATGCTGCCCAATTGCAGGCTGGCCAGACGGTGCTGATTCATGCAGCCGCCGGCGGTGTTGGCAGTCTGGCGGTGCAACTGGCCAAGGCGCGTGGGGCACGAGTGATCGCTACCGCCTCAGCAGTCAATACCGGGCTGGTCACGGCACTGGGGGCTGATCAGTTTATCGACTACACCCAAACCCGTTTCGAAGCGGTCGTGAAAGACGTGGATGTGGTGTTCGACACGATGGGCGGCGATACGCAGGAGCGTTCCTGGTCGGTGTTAAAACCCGGCGGCATCCTGGTGTCCATCGTCAGTCCGCCATCGAAAATTATTGCTGCCGAACACGGCGTCCGCAGCGCTTTCGTGTTCGTTCAACCCAGCGGCCAGCAGTTGACCGCTATCGCCGAGTTGGTTGATGCGGGCCGGATGAAGCCACTGATTCACACCATCCTGCCGCTTCATGAATTCCGTCAGGCCCACGCCATCAGTCAGGGCGGCCATGCACGAGGCAAAATTATCCTGCGCGTCGCTGAAAAATCGACCGGTTAAAAATCCCGGAACTTGAGTTTCCACATCAGTCGATCACCCCGTCGAGTCAGTAATAAAGGACTCGTTCGGGCCACAATCCCTTCAGCGCGGCAACCGGCCCCACCCTCGGCAATAGCGGTAGGGCTTTTGCCGTCATGCCCGAGAATCCCGGCGAGATCAGTCGAGCAGGTTGGCAATGCATCAATCGGTGGTAAAACAGGTGCGATCTGAATTCCAAGCTTCCCGGCAATATCTTCAACATTCGCCGGTTCCAGCCACCATTGATCAACAACCACATCAAATAACCGAAAGGAAACGCCTTTGCGATAATTGCCGCCATTCTGAATTTTTTCTCCATAGCCTTCGCCGAACAGAATGACTGGACTATTGACCACCCGAGGAAAAGCGGACTGCATTTTTTCAAGCGTCAAGGTCGCTTCCAAATAGGCCAGGAGTGGCGCTGGCATTTGCGCATTATCGGTGCGTCCGCGAAATTGTAGAGAACTCCCTGATGATAAAATGATACGAATATTAGTCCCATCAATTTTTTCCGTCACTCGCCAATGTTTGATATTTTCAAACTCTGGCAACCGGGTTTTTGTCACGATAACTTTGTGATTTTTTTCATCGCGATCATAAAGTGTTTCGATTTTTGGATATTCCATGATGTTTCCCTCGTTGGTTAAAAATCGGGACTCGCCAAGGTTATTCATTGCCAAGTTTCTGATAATAGGTTAGCGTAGTTCATCTTCCACGCAACGGAATACGACCAAAAGAGGCTCACGATGCAAATCCGGGTTGGCTACGAATTGATCTACGACTGTCCGCAACCGACGCCGATGATCCTGACGCTCAGCATCCATTTTACTCGCGTCTCCGATATTCTCGTTCCTGACCACCTCATCACCCATCCTCCGGTGCCGATCACTGCCTATCGCGATGGCTTTGGCAACTGGTGCAGCCGGATTGTGGCGCCAAAGGGCCAGATTCGGTTGTCCACCGATGCGTTGGTAAATGATTCGGGCGTAGCCGACGTCGTTGCCCCCTTGGCCCCGCAACACGCGGTGCAAGACCTGCCCAATGAGACCCTGATGTTCCTGTTGGGGAGTCGCTATTGCGAAACGGATCGACTTTCCCAAACCGCGTGGGATTTGTTCGGCCATTCGCCCACCGGCTGGGGGCGCGTTCAGGCCATCTGTGATTTCGTCCATCACCACATCACCTTCGGTTACGAACATGCCCGCGCCACCCGCACTGCCTGGGAAGTGTTCCACGAAAAGACCGGTGTTTGCCGTGATTATGCCCATCTCGCTGTTGCATTCTGCCGGTGCCTGAATATTCCCGCCCGCTACTGCACCGGCTATCTGGGCGATATGGGGATGCCGCCGCCCTACGGCCCCATGGATTTCGCCGCCTGGTTTGAAGCCTACCTGGGCGGTCATTGGTATACCTTTGATGCTCGCAATAACGTCCCACGGATTGGCCGCGTCCTCATCGCGCAAGGTCGTGATGCCGCTGATGTCGCGTTGAGCAACACCTTTGGCCCCAATACGCTGACCCAATTCAAAGTCTGGACCGATGAAGTCAACAGTGGGCTACCCTCTCCCGCGACACCATGAGCGGTAAAGCCGGGAGTAGTCCGGCTCTCCGAACCAGCGGCGGCGCGGCGGCGGATTTGCGCGGCGTCAGTCGGCTGATTATTACCGCAGTGACCGGCGTCACCGACCTTGTGGAGGAGATGCATCGCAATATCGCCCGTATCTCTCCCATCGTCGGTGCCGCGCCGCCAGGCCGGGCGCGGGGCATCTCCGGTCTGGTCTATCGCAGCGTTCGCGGCATTACCAAGGTCGTCGGTTTTGGACTCGATGCGGCATTAGCGCCTCTCACCTCGCTGCTCAACCATCACAGTTTTTCGCCGCGTCGCGAAGCGCTATTAGCCGCGATCAATGGCGTCCTGGGCGATTATCTGGTCGCCTCGCACAACCCACTGGCGATTCCCATGCGCCTGCGTCAGCAGGGACAGCCGCTCATCCTGGAGCGCCAGGCGCTCGCGACCCGCTTCACAAACGCTAGAAGCAAGTTGCTGGTGCTGGTACATGGTCTGTGCCTGAACGATCTGGAATGGCGACGCGCTGGGCACGATCACGGCGCAGCGCTCGCTCAGAATTTGGGATACACCGCGCTCTATTTGCACTACAACAGCGGCCAGCACATTTCCACGAACGGGCGGGAATTTGCGGATCTGCTGGAACGACTGGTTCAGCAATGGCCGGTTCCCATCAGCGAACTGGTCATCATCGGGCACAGTATGGGCGGACTCGTGTCCCGCAGCGCTTGCCACTATGCGGCGCAGGCGGGCCTTGCGTGGCTGCCCAGCCTGAAAAAACTCATCTGCCTGGGAACGCCACATCATGGCGCACCACTGGAGCGGGCGGGCAACTGGGTCAATATCATCCTGGGCATCAGCCCCTATACCGCCCCGTTCGTCCGATTAGGCAAAATTCGCAGCGCCGGCGTTAGAGACCTGCGCTATGGCAATATCCTGGATGAGGATTGGGAACAACGCGGCAGCGAACATCCCCACGATCCACGGAAGCCGACCCCGCTACCTGAAGGCGTCCACTGTTTCATGATCGCGGCCACGCAGCAACCGCTACCTGGCGTTGCCCATCAGCGATTGCCAGGTGATGGACTGGTCCCAGTAGCCAGTGCGCTTGGCCAGCATGACCGCGCGGCGCTGACGCTGCCGATTCCCGCGACCCGCCAGCACATCGGTTACGGATTGAACCACTTTGATCTGCTCAGCAGTCGCGAAGTCTATGACCAGATCCATCATTGGCTTCAGTGACCGGATGCTACCGGTTCTGAACCTTCGGAACCTTCTGCATCAGGCACGCCGCCGGGCTTCGGCCTCGCGCAACGCCTCGTGAACGGCGGCGATCCAGTGTGGCGGAAAACGCTGTGGATCGACCAGCCAGCTTTGAAAACTGGCCACGGCCTGCTTGATGCCGTGCGCCTGGTCAGCCACCGCACAGACGAGTAAAGCGCCCATGCACGGCAGTCGCGCCCGCCAATCCGGCCCGGCCGCCTGGTCAAACTGGCGGCTGATCATGTCAAGATCCGCGTCGGCAATCACGGCCCGACGCTGTTCCGCCAACCGGTCGGCGGCCGCCAGCAACCGACCATAGCGCCGTTCACCCGATTCCGGCATCCGCCCAATCAGCTCTTCATAAAGCAGTTCCAGATGCCGCTGCAACAAACGACTGGGCATCCCCCGCGCCCCGAGTACGCCGCTCAACCAGGCCACTTGAGCATCCATCACCGCCTGATCCTGCGTCGTCAGCGTAATCAGCCATGCGCCATCGCTTTGGGTATAGCGCCAGCCCCGTTCACCGTAGCGCCAGGCAAAATAGGGATATTCCTGCCAGCACCGCTCACCGGCGCGGATTGCGGCGTCGATTTCACCCGGATCTTCCGGCACCGGATGCGCGCCCGCTTCCGGATTCAGGGATGTCGCCTTCCGGGTCAACTGCGCGGTCTCAAAAGGATACAGCGCCGCAAACAGTCCCTGAATACCCGCAAACGCTTCTTCAGCCGCTGCGATGATGTCCGCACTCTCCGCTGCATCCACTGGCGCGGCGTTCATCCGTTCGCCAAAAGCCCGCCAGCGCTCCTGAGCCACCGTCGGCTCCCAACTCAAATAGGCCAGACCGTGACGTTCATCCAACCCGAAAACCTGGCGAAATCGGGGAGCCAGCACCTGGGCACCGCCGATGGAACCTTCCAGAACATAGAGGTAGCCGAGCAGGGAAACTGGCTGCTCCACCGAACGCTGCAGAATAGGGTCAGCGAGAGCGCAGGCGGCTTCGTGAGCAGTAGCAATATCCAGCACGGCCTTGGAAGCGAAAAAGCCTAAATCGGTCTGAATCTGCGGGAAACGGCGCAGGTTCTCCCGCCAGACTGCATTCATGCGCTCGTCCCCGGCCTTGGGCAATTCATGCTCCAAAACGCCATGCAACACCGCCATGGCCCGCAGTTGCCCCACATAGCTCTCAATCGGCAACTCACCCCGCTCCAGCGCCTGAAAATAGGGCAGGGTTTCCAGTTGATCATGGCTCTCACGAGTCGCCTCACGCAGGCGGGTCATTAAGGTCAGGGTTGACATGGGCGTTCCTTCTCTCTGGACATTCAGGTTAACCGATTGGGCAGACATCTATACCTCTAAACCTGCTGGATAGCGCTATATTGCCCGACTCGCGCCTTCTCCCAGGCAATCAGTTCGTCGAGCGTCATCTCAACCGTGGTCATCTGACGACAATTCCACAGTACCAACCCGTCTTCGCAACCACTGGCCAGTCGCCGCCCATCGGGACTGAAGGCCACTCCAGTCACCTCCCCACCCCGATCGGGCAAAGTGGCCGCACACTGCCGGTTCTCCACCCGCCATAATCGAATCGTATGATCACTGCTGCCACTGGCTATCAATCGTCCATCCGGGCTGAATGTCACCGCGTTCACACTTCCGGTATGGCCGGGAAAAGCCACCACACATTGCCGGTTCTCCACTCGCCATAATCGCACGGCGTCATCATCGCATCGCCGCTCGGAAAAGCTCCCGCTGCCACTGGCCAGCCACCGCCCATCCGGACTGAAGGCGACGGACGTCACTCGTCCCGTGCGTCCCGGCAACACCGCGACACATTGTCCACCCTCAATTCGCCACAATCGCACGGTGCGATCAGCGCTGCCGCTGGCCAATGATTGCCCATCCGGACTGAACGCCACCGCGTTGACAATACCGGTGTGTCCCTGCAAGGTCGCCATGCACAACCCACCATCGACCCGCCACAACCGTAATGTGCGATCCGCACTGCTACTGACCAGCCAGCGCCCGTCCGGACTGAACGCGACCGCGCTCACCATACCGGTATGTCCTCGTAACGTCGCCTTGCACTGCCCGCTGTTGACCTGCCACAGTCGCACCGTGCGATCGCCGCTACTGGCCAGCCACCGCCCATCCGCACTGAACGCGACCGCGCTGATACTCCCGCTATGTCCTTGCAGAGTAGATATGCACTGCTGCGTCTCGATCCGCCATAGTCGCACCGTCCGATCGCCGCCACCACTGACCAGCCACCGCCCATCCGGACTGAACGCCACGACCACTTTACCCGAGGACTTGCCGGGTAAGCAGAGACTCTCGTGTTCCCAGCGCCATGCCGAAGCTGCAGGTCGTTCCCAGCCGTCAACGCTGATTCGCCAACGCAGTGGCTGCGCCAGTTCCTGGCGCAAGCGATCCGTATCCGCATAGCGTGGGGCGGCCAGACGCGGTTGCCAGCGCTGTAAGACCAGGCTGGCGGCGCTATTGACGGCGGTCCGTTCCGACAGCGCATAGTATTGCCGCAAGACCTCCGCCAGCGCCTGGGCGTCGCGCCGTAAACCCTCGATAGCCCGCGCCACGGCTTGCGGACTGTCATAGACCCCATCGCACAGGTTTTCATCGAAGCGGTTCAGAGCCTCCATAAAATCCGGGCTGCGGTGCAGAATGGCAAACTCCTGCAAGAGCGCTTCCAGACGGGGAGCCGTGTATTGCTGGATTTCGATAACCGTCGGCAACCAGCGCAATATCGTCCGCAACGCCAGTGCGCCGCCACCCTGCCTAGCCGCATTCAGCAGGCTGTCCAGCCAGGCGGGATGGGGATGCACCTCCCGCGCCAGGCTTTGCACTTCAATCTCAATCCGGTTCTGAAACACCGGTGACGTCACCGTCAGCAACAGATCGGGCAGCATTGCCACCCAGTCGGGAGGCGCTTTCGCCAATGACAGACCGTAGGCCCGCGCCGTTTGCCAGACGCGCTCGTAATCCGCCGCCGCCGACCGCCAGGCCGCTTGCAACCACTGACATTCGGCATTACCGGCAGCGGCATAAACGCCCAGCACATCCGGTTGCCCCTGATACAGTTCCAGCAATAACGCACGGCTGGCGGCATCGTCATCCCGGGCGGCTTGCGCTGCCGCCGCCAGATCATTAGCTGCTAAACTCCACTGCTTCCACCTCGGTGGCAAATCCGGGGCCAGATGGGCCAGCAACCGCACTAGGCGCTCGTCGAGTGGCATACCGTCAGCGTCCAGGACTTCCAACGCCGCTCGCCCCACCGCTTGCTCCCCTAAACCATGCAACCAGTCGCCGAGAGTCCCCCTTGTCAACGCATCACGGGCTTCCTCCCAATGACTGGCCATTTGCGTCGCCAACTCGCGAGGCGACCGACACTCGACCCCGGCCAGGCGATAAAAGCGTCCGGGGCGAAAGGTGACCGCTTCAGGCTGTGGCGCATCCACCGGCAAACACACTTCGCGCTCGCCAGCCAGCCAGCGACGAATCTCGGCAGCCCCCCAACGCTGCGGTGGATCGCGCAGCAACAAGCCGCGACACAGCATTCGCCACGGCTCCATCACCTCATCCACTGGAACTGGCCGCACTCGCAATTGATAGCGAATCACAATCCCCGATAACCCGGCGAAGGGACGTTGACCAGTCAAAGCTTCGAGCAGGATCATACCCAGTGACCAATAGTCCGCTGCCATACCTGCCACACCAGTGGCCATTTCCGGAGCGATATAGGGCACGGCGCGACCTGCCGTAAAACCGTGGATTGTCTCCGCCAGGGAAGCGATGCTGAAATCGGTGAGCGCCAGTTGCAACGGTTGCCGACGCCGGATCAGGATATTTTCCGGTTTCAGATTGCCATGCAAAATATGGCGTCCATGTAATTCTGCCAGCGCTCCACCGAGTTCCGTCAACAATTCCCAGGCATCCACCTCCGCCAAGGCTCCCGCCGCCATCCACCCACGCAATGAACCGTGCTCAGCATATTCCAGCAACTCATAACCAACGCCATCCGAACTACCGTATTCCAGCAATTGTGCGACGTAATGCGGCACCTCGGTTCCGATCCAGCGAAAAATCTCGCTTTTGGGCTGAATGCCGGGATGATAAAGCCGGACGACCGCCCGTTGTCCTGGTGTGGTCAGCGATTCCACCAGCAGCACATCTGTTTCTGCACTCTGAACGCGCAAATCCCGCAGCACCCGATAATGGTCGGCCAGCGCAGAGGGCAGGACCCGTGGGCGCACGGGCGGGATCAGTGCAGTGGAAAGCGACTGGAGGGCAGGCGGTTGAAGCATGAAGCGGTTCTCGTTTCTCTACAGGCGTCCGGTGCTGCGCATTGTACCGGTAATTGACCGAGCGCATGGACGCCTGAGAACCGTTCTAATATTCCCGGCGAATGAGTTGCTCGATCAGTGGCTGCAAAATGAGTTCCATGGCGAATCCCATCTTGCCGCCCGGCACCACAATCGTGTTGCGGCGCGACATAAAGGAATCATGGATCATGTGCAAGAGGTAGGTAAAATCCGGCTGAGTCTTGCGCGGCTCCCGAAAGCGGATGACCACGAAACTCTCATCCAGCGTTGGAATGTCGCGGGCAGCGAAGGGATCCGAAGTATCAACCGTCGGCACCCGCTGGAAGTTGATGTCCGTGCGGGAGAATTGCGGCACGATGTGATGCGTGTAATCGTGCATCCGCCGCAGGATATTATCCGTCACGGCTTCCGGACTGTAGCCGCGTTCGGCGGTGTCGCGATGAATTTTCTGAATCCATTCCAAGTTCACAATCGGCACGACCCCAATCAGCAAATCCACATAGCGGGCGACATTCACTTTATCAGTGACTATTCCGCCATGCAGACCCTCGTAAAACAGCAGATCGGTGCCTGAAGGAAGTTGCGTCCAGGGTGTGAACATCCCCGGTTCCCGGCCACGGGATCGGGCTTCTTCCGGGTCATGCAGATAGTAGCGCCTTAATCCTGTTCCGTGCTCGCTGTACTCCATGAACAGCGCCTCCAGTCGGTCAAACAGGTTGCCTTCGGGTCCGAAATGGCTGAGATGGCGACCATCCCGCAACGCCTGTTCCACTTGTTGCTGCATCTCGAAACGGTCATAGCGATGAAAGCTGTCGCCTTCCACGGTGACCGCATTAATCCCGTCTCGCCGAAAAATGTGTTCCATCGCCACGCGCACCGTCGAGGTGCCGGCCCCGGAGGAACCCGTAATGGCAATGATAGGGTACTGTTTCGACATGACCGCTCCACAACACTGGCTACAAGCGGTCTGACTATACACGGTTTTATATTGCAGTGCAGCAAAAGCCTGGCCAAGCAACCCCAGGTTATCCCCTTACCCCGCCCGACCTGCCTGTTCCAATAACCGCCGCAACTGATAGCAGTAGATAAACCCCGGCAGGGCGCTAACCGCAAACAGGCACAGCGTCACGGTATAAAACTCCCAATCCTGGGTGTGGACCGCACCGGTGGCCTTGTACTCAAACCCGAAGCCGATACCGGCCATCAGGCCATACAGTAAGCTCCACTCCACCAGCCGAAACCAAAACGGCTTCGCCCGCCGATCAGGGCGGGCGATCACCAACAACCAACGCTCACTCAGCCAAGGCAGGTTGGCGGCCAGCACCGCCAACCCCAGCCACAGGCCGATGACCAGACCTTGAGACATATCCGCTAAGTCCGCCTCAGTTCAGCAACGCGGCGGCGCACAACGCCATGAGTCCAGTCGGATACAGACCCAGCACGACCAGGATCAACCCATTGGCGCTGATGACAATCTCCGTATCCCGACTCAGTTCGATGGTCGCGCTCTGCTCCGGCTTGTCGAAGTAAATGCACTTCACCACGCGCAGATAGTAGAAGGCACCGATCACCGAGAACACCACGCCGAACAGCGCCAGCCAGACCAGACCGATGTCCACGACCGCCTGCAACACCACCCACTTGGCGTAGAACCCCACCAGGAACGGCACACCGGCCATCGACATCATGATCATCATCATCAGGAAGGCCAGCCATGGACTACGATCATTCAGGCCCTTGAAGTCGTCAATGTTCTCCGCTTCAAAGCCGGAGCGACTCAGCATGATAATCACGCCGAAAGCCCCCACCGCCATCAACACATAGACGATGGTGTAGAACATCGAGGCCGCATAACCTTCTGGAGTGCCGGACAGAATGCCCAGCAGCAGGAAGCCCACATGGGAAATCGTCGAATAGGCCAACATCCGTTTGATATTGGTCTGCGCAATCGCTACCAGATTACCCAAGCCGATGGACAGCATCGCCAGAATGATCAGCATCTGCTGCCAGTCGCCCTGCAAGGTCCCCAGACCATCCACCAGAATCCGCATCATCAGCGCGAACGCCGCCAGCTTGGGCGCTGAACCGATATACAGCGTGACCGACGTCGGCGCACCCTGGTAGACATCCGGCACCCACATGTGGAACGGCACCGCGCCCAGTTTGAACGCTAGCCCCACCACCAGGAAGACCAGGCCAAATACCAGCACCAGATGATCCCGACTCTGTTGTGATACCGCGTCCGCCACGACCTGCAAATCGATACTGCCGGTCGCGCCATAGATCATCGACATCCCGTACAGCAACATACCTGACGCCAGCGAACCGAGCACAAAGTACTTCATGGCCGCTTCCGAGGCGACCGGTGAATCACGATCCGTCGCCACTAGCGCATACAGCGACAGTGACAGCAGTTCCAGACCCAGATACACACTGAGCAGGCTGTGCGCCGACACCATAATCATCATGCCCAGAACGCCGAACAGGCCCAGGACGTAGTACTCGCCCTTGAACAGATTGCGCTGGCGCAGATAGTCACGCGAGTACAGAAACACCGCGGCGGCTGATAAATAGATAAACAGCTTGAGCAAATCGCCCATGGCATCCTTGATGTAGTGACCAAACATGGTGGTCACTGGAGCCTGAGCATAAGTCAGCACTGTCAGCAGGGCCGCGCCCAGCAGCGTTATCTGCGCCAGCCCGTAGGTAATATGGCGCTGCCGTTGCTCCAGAAATACGTCAATAACCAGGATCAAACAGGTCATGGTCAGGACGAAGATCTCCGGCAGGACCGGCATAAAATCAGGGGCGACAAAGTTCATTGAGTTTTCCCTATTGTCCGATGCTTTTCGCCAGACGCCTTACAGCAGCTTGGACGCAGTGATGTGCTGCAACAAATTATCCACCGAGGCGTGCATAACCGCCGTCAACGGGTCAGGCCAGACGCCCACCAGTAGCACCGCAGCAGCCAGCAGGCTCAGCATAATGATTTCCCGGGTGTTCACGTCTTGCAACGCGGCGACGTGGGCGTTGCCAATCTCGCCGAAGATCACCCGTTTGATCAGCCATAGCGTATAGGCCGCGCCCAGAATCAGCGTGAAAGACGCCAGGAACGCGATCCAGAAACTGGCCTTGAAGCTGCTCAGGATGACCATAAATTCACCGACGAACCCGGAGGTGCCCGGCAACCCGGAGTTAGCCATGCCAAACAGCACCATGAACGCCGCGAAAATCGGCATGGTGTTGGCGACGCCGCCGTAGTCCTTAATCTGCCGGGAATGCATCCGGTCATACAGGACGCCGACGCAGAGGAACAGGGCGCCAGAAATGAAGCCGTGCGACACCATTTGCACCATGCCGCCCTCGATACCCATCGCCGCGCCGCTCAAACTGCCGGTGCTGCGCTCGATACCGAACACGATGAAGAACCCCAGCGTGACAAAGCCCATGTGGGCAATCGACGAGTAGGCGATCAGCTTCTTCATGTCCTGCTGAATCAGGGCGACCAGGCCAATATAGACCACCGCCACCAGCGACATAGTGATCACCAGCCAATCCAGCATCGCTGCTGCATCCGGCGTGATCGGCAGCGCGAACCGCAGAAAACCGTAGCCGCCGATCTTCAGGGTAATCGCCGCCAGAATCACTGAACCGCCGGTAGGCGCTTCGACATGGGCGTCCGGCAACCAGGTATGCACCGGCCACATCGGCACCTTGACCGCGAACCCGAGCAGGAAGGCGAAGAAGATCAATACCTGTTCGGTCATGCTCAGCGGCAGCTTGTGGAAGTCCAGGATCTCGAAGCTATTGGCCTGGTTGTACATGTAGATCAGGGCGATCAGCATAAATACCGAGCCGAGGAAGGTGTACAGGAAGAACTTGATCGTCGCGTACACCCGGCGCGGTCCTCCCCAGATGCCGATAATCAGGAACATCGGGATCAGCATCGCCTCGAAAAACACATAGAACAGGAGGGCGTCCAGTGCGGCAAATACGCCAATCATCAGCCCTTCCATGATCAGGAAAGCGGCCATGTACTGGGCGATCCGGTACTGAATCACTTCCCAACCGGCGATCACGACCACCACGGTCATAAACGCGGTGAGCAGAATCAACGGCATCGAGAAGCCATCAACGCCCAGATGGTAGTTCACGCTGAACGCGGGAATCCAGGGCACAAACTCCTGGAATTGCATCGCCGCGGTCGTCGCGTCAAAGTGTGAAAACAGCGGGATACTGAACAGAAAGCTCAGGATCGACACCGTGAGGGCCAGCGCTTTGGCGCGAGCCGGGCTTTCATCGCCCACGAACAGCACCGCGATGCCGCCGAGGATCGGGAACCAGATGACAAGACTCAGCAAAGGCAGTTCCGACAGCATGGTTTTTCTTCTTCCAGGTTAGCGGGCAACGAACCAGGTCAGCAGGATCAGCAGGCCGATGATCATGGCGAACGCGTAGGTATAGAGATAACCGGTCTGCACATGCCGGGTCATGGCGCTGAACCAGCCGACCAGTCGCGCCGTACCGTTCACCATCAACCCGTCAATCAAGCCGGCGTCGCCGTATTTCCACATCACTTTACCGAGGCTTTGGCTGCCGCGCATGAAGACCAACTGGTAGATTTCGTCAAACAGATACTTGCGCACCATGATGTCGTACAACACGGTGACTTTCTGCTGAATCAAACCCGGCAATTCCGGCTTGACCATATACAGGTAGAACGCCGAACCGAAACCCGCCAGCACCAGAATGAACGGCAGGCCGGTCACGCCATGCAGGGCAAAATTGAACGCCCCATGGAAATGTTCACCGAGTTGCTGCAAAACATCATGCGCCGGCGCTACCGCGATAATGCCTTTGAACACATCGCCGAACAGCAGCGGTTCAATGGCCATGGCGCCGATGACGACCGAAGGAATCGCCAGCAGGATCAGCGGCACAGTCACGACCGCTGGCGTCTCATGCAGATGTTCCTGAGTGTGATGATCCATCCGCTCCTTGCCGTGGAACACCAGGAAATACAGGCGGAAGGAATAGAACGAGGTCACAAACACACCGAGGATCACCGCAAAGTAAGCGAAACCGGCACCGGGAATTGTCGAGTAATGCACCGCTTCCAGAATACTGTCCTTCGAGTAGAAGCCCGCGAAACCGGGGGTGCCGATCAACGCCAGGGTACCCAGCAGGAAGGTGATCCAGGTAATGGGCATGTACTTCCACAGGCCGCCCATCTTGCGGATATCCTGCTCATGGTGCATGGCGATAATCACCGAACCCGCGCCCAGGAACAGCAGGGCCTTGAAGAACGCATGGGTCATCAGGTGGAAAAACGCCGCCGAGTAGGCCGACACACCGAGCGCAACCGTCATATAACCGAGTTGTGAAAGCGTGGAATAAGCCACCACCCGCTTGATGTCGTTCTGGACGATGCCCAGAAAGCCCATGAACAGGGCCGTAATCGAACCGATGATTAGCACGAAACTCAGTGCGGTTTCCGACAGTTCAAACAGTGGCGACATGCGCGCCACCATAAAGATACCGGCAGTCACCATCGTCGCCGCGTGGATCAGCGCGGAGATGGGGGTAGGACCTTCCATGGAATCCGGCAGCCAGACATGCAACGGCACCTGCGCCGATTTCCCCATCGCGCCGATAAACAGCAGGATGCAGGTTAGTGTCATCAGTGACCAATCGACGCCAGGAATAATCTGTACCGTTATGCCCGCCATCAGCGGAGCGGCGGCGAATACGTCAGCGTAGTCCAGGCTGTTGAACGCCATCAGCACTGCGGCGATGCCCAGCAGGAAGCCAAAATCACCGACCCGATTCACCAGGAACGCCTTGAGGCTGGCGAAAATGGCGCTCTCGCGTTTATACCAGAAGCCGATGAGCAGATACGACACCAGACCCACGCCTTCCCAACCGAAGAACAGTTGCAGGAAGTTGTTCGCCATGACCAGCATCAGCATAGCGAAGGTGAACAGCGCGATATAGCTGAAGAAACGCTGATAACCGTCATCATCGTGCATATAGCCAATGGTGTAGATATGAACCATCAGCGACACAAAAGTCACGGTAGAAATCATCACCGCCGTCAGATTATCGACCAGGAAGCCGATTTCCAGGCGGATGCCTTCGACGACCATCCAGGTGTAGACCGACTCGTTATAAGCCGGAGCGCCATCGAAGACGTGATGACGTAGCACGACCAGCGACAACAGAAAGGAAATCGCCACGCCGATAATCGCCACCCAGTGAGCGCCGGCACGGCCAATCTTGCGGCCAAACAGCCCCGCAATGGCCGCGCCAAGCAGGGGTGATAGCACAATCCAAAGATAGACGTTTTGCATGATGGCTATCCCTTCAGCGTATCGAGGTCGGCGACATTGATGGTGCGGCGGTTACGGAACAACACCACCAGCAACGCCAGGCCAATCGCGGATTCAGCCGCCGCCACCGTCAGGATGAAGAAGACAAAAACCTGGCCGATGGTGTCGCCAAGGAACTGCGAAAACGCGATGAAATTGAAATTCACCGCCAGCAGCATCAACTCAATCGACATCAGCAGAATAATGACATTTTTCCGATTCAGAAAGATGCCGGCGATGCTGAGACAAAACAGGATAGCGCCCAGCACGAGATAATCCGTCAGTTCGATCATCGTTTCAATCCTTGTTGTCCGGGATCAGCGATTGGGGAACCTGTTTTTTTTCCGGTGCCATCTTCACCACCCGCAGCCGGTCATTCCGCGACACCCGCACCTGTTCACCAGGATTCTGGGTTTTAACGCCTTCCCGGCGACGCATGGTCAACGAAATAGCAGCGACAATAGCGACCAGCAGGATCACCGAAGCAATCTCGAACGGATAGACGTAGAAGGTATACAGGACGCTACCCAGTTCCTTGGTATTGCTGTAGTCAGCGGCATGGGCGATCAGTCGGTACTGGTCGCCGCTGAAATAGCTGGAACTCACCACCAACCCCATTTCAATGACGATGAGCAGGGCGACCGTTGCGCCAACCGGCAGGTATTTAATGAAACCCTCCCGCACCGGATCAACGTTGATGTCCAGCATCATAATCACAAACAGGAACAGCACCATCACTGCGCCGACATACACCAGCACCATGGCGATGGCCAGGAACTCGGCTTCAATCAACAGCCAGAGCGCGGCGCTGGTGAAAAACGCCAGCACCAGAAACAACGCAGCATGAACCGGGTTGCGCACCGTAATCACCCGGACCGCCGCGAAGATCAGGATCAGGGCGAAGACGTAGAAGAGAAATTTTTCAAATCCCATGAGGAGACCTGTCTTTATTCGTCGTTATCGGGCAATGGGACTCAGCGGTAAGCCGCATCAGCAGCCCGGTCGGCAGCAATCTGCGCCTCGCAGAGGTCGCCATGAGCCAGCAACTTCTCCTTGGTCATGATCTGCTCGCCGCGTTTCTCGAAATGATATTCAAACACTCGAGTTTCCACGATGGCGTCGACCGGACAAGCTTCTTCGCAGAACCCGCAGAAAATGCACTTGAACAGATCGATGTCATAGCGGGTGGTGCGCCGCCCGCCATCGGCCCGCTGTTCCGATTCAATGGTAATCGCCAGCGCCGGGCAGACGGCTTCACACAATTTACAGGCAATACACCGCTCTTCACCGTTCGGATAACGGCGCTGGGCGTGTAATCCCCGGAAGCGGTGCGAAATTGGCGTAAGCTCTTCCGGGTACTCCACGGTGATCTTCTTGGAGAACATATAGCGGCCGGTCAACCGCAGACCGAGCAGCAACTCCCAGAGCATGAAGCTCTTGAAGTAGTAACGAATCGAGTTCAGGGTATTCATACGCACTCTCCGCTCAATCAAACCACGGACCGACCTGGCCCAGCACGCCTAACCCGATCACCAACAGCCAGACCAGCGTGACCGGAATAAACACTTTCCAGCCCAGCCGCATGATCTGATCGTAGCGATAACGCGGGAAAGTGGCGCGGAACCACAGGAACAGCAATAACAACAGCGAGATCTTGATAATCAGCCAGATCGCGCCGGGCACGAAGGCGAAGAGTTCGCCCAATACCGGAATACCCTCGAAGGGCGACAGCCAGCCGCCCATAAACAAGGTTGAGGCCAGCGCCGCGACCAAAATCATGTTGGCGTATTCAGCCAGGAAGAACACCGCAAAGGCCATCCCCGAATATTCCACATGGAAACCGGCCACAATTTCCGACTCGCCTTCCGCCACGTCAAAGGGCGCACGGTTGGTTTCCGCCACGCCGGAGATGAAATAGATCGCAAACAGCGGCAACAACGGCAACCAGTACCAGTGCAGCACACTACCCTGCTGCGCCAGCACAATCTGATTCAGATTCAAACTACCCGCCGCCATCAGCACACCTACCAACGCAAAGCCCATGGCGATTTCGTAGGCGACGATCTGCGCCGCCGAGCGCATGGCACCCAGGAAAGCGTATTTCGAGTTTGAGGCCCAACCGGCGATGATGACGCCGTACACGCCCAGCGAGGTCAGCGCCAGCAGATACAGCAGTCCGGCGTCCAGATGAGAAATCATCATGCCATCGCCAAAGGGCACGACGGCCCAGGCGGCCAGCGCGGGTCCAAAAGAGATCACCGGGGCCAGGACGAACAAAAAGCGGTTCGCCCGGCTCGGCAAGATGATCTCCTTGAACATCAGCTTCATGGCGTCGGCAATCGGCTGGAGCCAGCCCTTGGGACCGACCCGGTTCGGACCCAGCCGAACCTGCATATAGCCGATAATCTTGCGTTCAGCGAAGGTCAGATACGCCACTGCGATCAGCAGTGGCATCAGCACAACCATGATTTTCAGGAGGGTGAAGATGATCGTCAGCAAGGTTTCCATGATCCCATCCTGGTTATTATTGAATCGCCACGGGGCCGACGGCGGGGCCAAGCGCCACGCTGCCGTTCAATCCTGCCGGAATCCAGGCGCAGCCCTGGGGAACGGTCTCATCCAGCACCAGCGGCAAATCGACCGCGATGCCGTTCTGCCGCACCTGCACCTGCTCGCGTCCAGCCACGCCCAGCGCCTGGGCAACCTCGGGATGCAGCCGTACTTCAGCAGGCCGCGTTAGCGCACTCGCTTGCAGCGAAGGCGCACGCCGCACCAATGGGTCGGTCGCGTAAATCGGCACTTCCGCCATCCGCAACAGCCCATCCGCCCGGAAGGGTGTAAAAGACTGGTCGAGATGAACGGTATTATCCGGTTTCACTGACGCACAGGCGTTTTGCGCTTCGGCCAACACGTCTTCGGAACTGGTGTAGTCGAAGCCCTCCACCTTGCACAAATTGCCTAGCACGCGCAGCACTTTCCAGGCCGGACGGGACTCGCCCAACGGCTTGCTGGCGCCATTGAAGCTCTGCCAGAGTCCCTCAGCGTTGACATAAGTCCCTGACGTTTCGGCAAACGTCGCCACGGGCAGAATCACCTGTGTCTGACTCTTACCCGCCAGTCCCGAGTAGGGACTGAGCGAAATCACCAGTTCCGCGCCCTGTAGGGCTTTCAGCGCCGCAGCGCCATCCCAGCAGTCTAGGTGTGGCTCTACGCCCAGCAGCATGTAGGCTTTGCACGGCGACTCCAGCATGGCCCGCGCATCCAGACCCATCGTAGACGCTCGCTGACCGCCTGGCCCACGATGCGGCAATGCGCCAGCCAGCCAGCCACCCGCTGAATTAGCGGCTTCCGGCAAATAACCCAGTTGTGCGCCGGTCTGCTGCGCGATGAAGCCGGCCAGCGCCCGCAGTTGGGCAAAGGCCGGATGAGCCATCGCCAGATTGCCCAGCAGCACCGTCGCTGGCGCTTGCGTCAAATGCGCAGCCATGGCGCATTCGGCGTCACTGGGAACGCCCGTCGCCAGACTGGCCAGATTCGCCGGTAGCGCAACACCCTTCGCATCAGCAACGGCCTGAGCCACACCCGCCAAAGCGGCGATCATACCGACGGGATCGGCAATCACTTTGGCGGCGACCGGGAAGCGAAAATCAAAATCACGCGGATTGATAAACATGACCTGACCGCCGGCCAGCGCCGCCTTGCGCAGCCGATGTCCGGCTAGTGGTTGCTCCATGCGGACATTCGAACCAATCAGCAGCGCCGCTTTAACCTTTTCCAGGTCTTCAATCGTCTGTCCCAACCAGGGGAACGCCGGCGCACTGCCCTGATCGCTGAAATCGGCTTGCCGCAGGCGATGATCGATATTCGCGACGCCCAGACCTCGCGCCAGTTTCTGCGCCAGATACAGTTCCTCAACGGTAGCGGTGGGCGAAATCAGGAAGCCCACGGCGTCCGCGCCATGCCGGGCGATAACCTCTTTCAATCCACTGGCCGCCGCTTCCAGTGCCGCTTCCCAACCTGCCTCAATGCCCTTGATCAGCGGCTTGGCCAAACGGTCAGCGCTGTAAATGCCTTCGTAGCTGAAGCGGTCACGGTCGGAAATCCAGGTTTCATTCACCAACTCGTTTTCCCGAGGGGCGACCCGCATCACCTGACCGCGCAGGGTATGAATATAAATGTTGGAGCCGACCGAATCATGCGGCGCAATGGCCGCATGTTGCACATATTCCCAGGAACGACCCTTGTAGCGGGACGGCTTAGCAGTCAGCGCCCCGACCGGACACAGGTCGATAACGTTGCCGGATAACTCCGAAATAACAGTCTTGGAGACATAGGTGCCGATTTCCACGAACTCGCCGCGACCGGTAGCGCCCAACTCACGCAACCCGGCGATCTCTTCGCCAAAGCGCACACAGCGGGTGCAATGAATACAGCGGGTCATTTCAGTGGCGATCAGCGGGCCAATATCCTTGTCCTGCACCACCCGCTTGCGCTCAGTGAAAAGCGACACATCGCCGCCATAGCCCAGCGCCACGTCCTGCAATTCACACTCACCGCCCTGATCACAAATCGGGCAGTCCAGCGGATGATTGATCAGCAGGAACTCCATAGTGCCTTTCTGCGCCGCGAGCGCCTTGGGTGATTCGGTATAAACCTTCATGCCCTCCATCACCGGCGTCGCGCAGGCTGGCAGCGGCTTCGGCGCTTTTTCCACCTCGACCAGACACATCCGGCAATTGGCGGCAATGGACAGCTTCTTGTGGTAACAGAAACGGGGGATGGGAATGCCCGCTTCATCGGTGACCTCGATGAGCATCGCGCCCTTGCGCGCCTTCAGCGGGATGCCGTTGACTTCGATGTTGACCTGTTCCTCGCTCATCTTTTACCTGCTGCAACCGGGTTATGGGCAGGGGTTGGCGACTGGCGGCTAGTGACTAGCCGCGAGTTGCTAACCACTAATCATGCTGCGCTTATGTTCGATGTAATACGCGAATTCGTGCCGATAATGCTTGACGAAACTGCGCACCGGCATGGCGGCCGCGTCGCCCAGCGCACAGATAGTGCGCCCTTCAATCTTGCTGGCCACGCTGTCCAGCAGATCCAGGTCTTCCGGACGACCCTGGCCTTCGACGATCCGGGTCACCAACCGATACAGCCAGCCGGTACCTTCGCGGCAAGGCGTGCATTGGCCGCAGGATTCGGAGAAGTAGAACCGGGAAATACGTTGCAGGGCCTTGACCATATCGGTGGTCTCATCCATCACGATCACCGCCCCGGAGCCGAGCATCGACCCGGCCACCTTGGACACGGAATCGTAGTCCATATTGGCCTTGAGCATGATGTCGCCCGGCACTACGGGTACTGAGGATCCGCCCGGAATGACTGCTTTAAGTTTGCGTCCCTTCCAGACCCCACCAGCCAGCGCCAGTAATTCCGCGAATGGGAGACCCAGGGCAACTTCAAAATTGCCAGGTTTTTCGACATGGCCGGACACCGAGAAAATCTTGGAACCGCCGGCATTGGCTGTACCGAGACTGGCGAACCATTCACCGCCATTGCGGATGATCGACGGCACTGAGGAAAAGGATTCGGTATTGTTGATCGTAGTCGGCTTGCCATACAGACCGTAACTGGCCGGGAACGGCGGCTTGAAGCGCGGTTGGCCCTTCTTGCCTTCCAGCGATTCCAGCAACGCGGTTTCTTCACCGCAGATGTAGGCACCAGCGCCCAGGCTCGGATACAGATCAAAATCGATCCCGGTTCCCTGGATGTTTTTACCCAGCAAACCGGCGGAGTAGGCGTCCTTGACGGCATTTTCAAACCGCTGATACGGCTCATCCATGAATTCGCCACGCATATAGTTGTAGCCGACTGTGGAACCCGTCGCGAACCCGGCGATGGCCATGCCTTCCACCAGAGCGTGGGGATTGAAGCGCAGAATATCGCGATCCTTGCAGGTCCCCGGTTCCGATTCATCGGAATTGCAGACCATGTATTTTTGCGCAGTGGTATTGCGCGGCATAAAGGTCCACTTCAGACCGGTCGGGAAACCCGCACCGCCGCGACCCCGCAGACCGGATTTCTTGACCTCGTCGATCACCTGATTAGGCGTCAACTGGCCGGCCAGAATCCGCTTCCAGGCTTCATAACCGCCGACGCTCGCATAGGTCTCGATAGACCAGGGCCGATCCAGACCCAGCGTCCGGTAACACACCTCATTGGCCATCGGGCTTACTCCAGGCTATCGAGAATCTGATCCACCTTTTCAGTGGTCAGATGCTCGTAATAGACATGATTGACCTGCATCATCGGCGCACCGCAGCACGCCGCCAGGCATTCTTCTTCCCGCTTCAGGTAGAACTTGCCGTCCGGGGTGCTTTCGCCGAGCTTGATGCCCAGTTTCTTCTCGATATGCGCCAAAACCGTCTCGCCGCCGCGCAACATGCAGGAAATATTGGTGCAAACGGCAATGTTGTTCCGACCGACCGGTTTCGTCTCAAACATCGAGTAGAAGGTCGCCACCTCATACACCGCAATCGGCGGCAGATCGAGATAGTCAGCCACAGCATCCATCAATTCGGTGGTGAGATAGCCGTGGTTCTCATGCTGGACTTCGCGCAACGCCGCCAGAACAGCGGACTGTTTGCGGTCGGCAGGATAGCGGGTCAGCCAGTGATCGATTTCCGCACGGGCGTGGGCGGACAACAGATCGCTTTTACGTGCGCTCATTAGCGGTCAACCTCTCCGAAAACGATGTCCTGCGTACCGATCACGGCCACCACATCAGCCAGCATGTGGCCGCGCGTCATTTCGTCCATCGACGAGAGATGAGTGAAACCGGCGGCCCGAACCTTGACCCGATACGGCTTGTTGGCACCATCGGAAATCAGATAGATGCCGTACTCACCCTTGGGATGCTCGGTGGCGACGTAAACCTCGCCTTCGGGGACGCAGTAGCCTTCGGTAAACAGCTTGAAATGGTGAATCAGGGCTTCCATGTCCTCTTTCATCTTCGCCCGGGGCGGCGGTGCCACCTTGTAGTCATCAATAATGACCGGGCCGGGGTTGGCCTTGAGCCACTTCACGCACTGGCGAACGATACGGTTGGACTGACGCATTTCCTCGACCCGCACCAGATAGCGGTCGTAGCAGTCGCCATTGACGCCGATGGGAATGTCAAAATCCATTTGATCGTAGACATCATAAGGCTGCTTCTTCCGCAAATCCCAGGCAAAGCCGGAGCCGCGCAACATGGGGCCGGAGAAGCCCAGTTGCAGCGCCCGTTCCGGGGTCACGACGCCGATGCCGACGGTCCGCTGTTTCCAGATCCGGTTATCCGTCAGCAAGGTCTCGTATTCATCAACCTTCTGCGGGAACCGTTCCGTAAACGCATCCAGGAAATCGAGCATCGTACCCTGCCGGGTCACATTCTGCTCGTCGATATCCTTTTTGCTGTGGAACCGCGAAGTCTCATACGCATATTTCGGCATCACGTTCGGCAAGTCGCGATAGACGCCGCCGGGCCGGAAATAGCCCGCATGGAACCGCGCCCCGGATACCGCTTCGTAGCAATCAACCAGATCTTCGCGTTCGCGGAAAGCGTAAAGAAAGATGGTCATGGCACCGATGTCCAGACCATGCGCGGCGATCCACAGCAGATGATTCAGAATGCGGGTAATTTCCGCAAACATCACCCGGATGTATTGCGCGCGGATCGGCGCTTCAATACGCAGCAATTTTTCAATGGCCAGCACATAGGCGTATTCATTGCACATCGCCGACATGTAATCGAGCCGGTCCATATAGCCGATGCTTTGATTAAACGGCTTGCTTTCGGCCAGTTTCTCGGTGCCGCGATGCAGCAGGCCAATATGCGGATCAGCGCGCTGCACCACCTCGCCATCCATCTCCAGCACCAGGCGCAGCACGCCGTGCGCCGCTGGATGCTGCGGGCCGAAGTTCAAAGTGTAATTGCGAATTTCTGGCATCGCCGCTTCCTTCAATGAGGCTGGGACAGATAACGGTTGTCCTTGCGAATGACGCGAGGCACCAGGACGCGGGGTTCGATGCTGACCGGTTCGTACACGACGCGGCCCCGCTCGGGATCGTAGCGCATCTCGACATTGCCGATCAGCGGGAAGTCCTTGCGGAACGGGTGGCCGATAAAGCCATAGTCCGTCAGGATGCGCCGCAGATCCGGGTGGCCTTCGAACATGATGCCAAACAGGTCAAACGCTTCCCGCTCGAACCAGTTCATCGAGGACCAAAGGTCAACCACCGAGGGCACCACCGGGAACTCGTCGTCCGCGGCAAATACGCGCACGCGCACTCGATGGTTCAACGACACCGAGAGCAACTGATAGACGGCGGCGAAGCGGCCTTTGCCCGCGAAGGTTTGACCCACCGCCTGCTGAACCGCAGGTTGACCACGACCCGGAGCGCGTTCCACAACACCACGACTGAAGCCTTTGTCAGTAGACTCATTGGTCGCCCACTCGACATCGCCATACGCGGCATAATCAACGCCACACACATCCATCGCCTGTTCAAACGCGAATTCCGGTTCATCACGCAAGGCAGTGAAAATGTCCAGCGCCCGGTCTGGCGAAATTTCAATGGTGATTTCGCCAAGTTCCAGCTTGCATTCCAGCAGAGCGTCGCCAAACCGCGCCTGCAATTTTTCCACGAGAGTCTGAGGATCAGCCATGAGCAATCTCTCAACGGGCTATAGTATTGGTGCGCCGGATTTTATTCTGGAGCTGGAGGATACCGTAAATCAGCGCCTCGGCGGTCGGCGGACAGCCCGGCACATAGACATCGACTGGCACGATGCGGTCGCAGCCGCGCACGACCGCGTAGGAGTAATGGTAATAACCGCCGCCATTTGCGCAGGATCCCATGGAGATTACCCAGCGCGGTTCAGCCATTTGGTCATAAACCTTGCGCAGCGCCGGTCCCATCTTGTTGCACAGGGTGCCGGCCACGATCATCACATCGGACTGACGGGGACTGGGCCGGAACACAATGCCGAAACGGTCAAGATCATAGCGGGCGGCACCGGCGTGCATCATTTCTACGGCGCAGCAGGCCAGACCAAAGGTCATCGGCCACATCGAACCGGTGCGTGCCCAGTTGATGAGCTTGTCGGCAGTGGTGGTCACCATGCCTTTTTCAAGAATGCCTTCTATTCCCATTCCAAGGCTCCTTTCTTCCACTCGTAAATGAAACCGATCACCAGAATTCCGAGAAAGACTGCCATCGCTGCAAAGCCAAATAGGCCGATTTGGTCGAGGACAATCGCCCAGGGAAACAGGAAGGCAATTTCCAGATCGAAGATGATAAACAGGATGGCCACCAGGTAATAGCGGACATCGAATTTCATCCGGGAATCCTCGAAAGCCTCGAAACCGCACTCGTAGGGCGACAGTTTCTCGTCATCGGGGCGGCGGGGGCCGAGGACAAAGCCGAGGCCGATCACGACCATCGCCATTACCAGGGCGATGATCACGAACATCAGAACAGGAAGGTAATTGGACAACATAACAGTCGCACCTTCGACATGGCGGGCCGGGAGAAAGCGCTACGTGGGCCGGGTCTTGGACGGGAGGCGAAAGATTCCGGCCGAACCAGCGACCGGGCCGAGACCCAGGATGGAATCACAGAAACCATCGGGCGCATGGGTTATTATCGTTAAAACGCCGCATGGATACAGAAACCTTATCATGATGGCATGGATGCTGAGTTGTTCATTTTCCGGAGTTTCCCGGAAAAAGCGGGACATCCCAAGGGTAGTTTTGGAACGCCCGATTTCATTGTTTGGTGCCGATGGCCGGACTCGAACCGGCACGGCTTGCGCCACTAACCCCTCAAGCTAGCGTGTCTACCAGTTCCACCACATCGGCGATGAATCATTAAAAACCTGTCTTTATGGCTTAGGCGGCAATTGCGGGACATCAGCCGGACCGCTGGGTGCTGCTGGCGCGGGAGCAGGGACCGGAATTTCAATCGGCGCTGCCCCGTCCATCACGCTCGTGGGTACCGCCGTCTGCGTCGCAAAATAGGCCAGCGTCAGACTGGTCAAAAAGAAAGCAGTTGCCAGAACCGCAGTGGTTCGGCTTAGAAAAGACGCCGAACCTTGTGCGCCAAACATCGTTGACGACGCGCCGCTGCCAAACGCCGCGCCCGCATCTGCGCCCTTACCCTGCTGCAACAGCACCAGGGCAATCAGGGCGACCGCAACAACAACGTGGGCAACGAGAAAAAGAGTATAAACCATGACCGTAGTTTAACAGCCTGCTTGAGCAATCGCCAGAAACTCCTTCGCTTCCAGCGAGGCACCGCCAATCAGACCTCCATCAATGTCGGCCATCGCCATGAGTTCTTTGGCATTAGCCGGCTTCATGCTGCCGCCGTACAGAATGCGGGTTTTGGCGGCAACCTCTGAACTGCGCTCGGTCAGTTTGGCGCGGATAAAGGCGTGAACGTCCTGCGCTTGCTGCGGCGACGCGGTCCGACCGGTACCAATCGCCCAAACCGGCTCGTAGGCAATGACAGCGTCATTGAATGCTTCAATGCCTTCCAGATCCAGCACGGCCTTTAATTGCCGTTCCACGACCGACTCGGTAATACCCTGATCGCGCTCTTCGAGCGTCTCGCCTACGCAGAGGATTGGCTTGACGCAGACTTTACGGGCAGCGGCAAACTTGCGGGCCACTACATCGTCGGTTTCGCCGTACAGGGTGCGGCGCTCGGAGTGCCCGACGATGACGTAGGCGCAATGAAAATCATTCAGCATTGGCCCCGCGACTTCGCCGGTATAGGCACCAGAAGCGTGTTCGGAGAGCGTCTGCGTCCCCCAACTAATAGCCGTGCCTGACAATTGCTGCTCAACCAGGCTGAGGTACACGAACGGGGGGAAGACCGCCAGTTCGACCGCTGCAACGGGTGCGGCACCGTCTTTGATGCCTTGCAACAAGGTACGAATGCTCTCGGCAGAGCCATTCATCTTCCAATTTCCGGCCACTAGCTTACGGCGCATATTCTTATCTCCTGGGACTTGAAAAAACCGGTGAAGCTTACGGATTTCGCGGGGGGAAATCAACAAAGCTGTCGAGTCAGCGACTATTCAACAATTCCCCCAAGCGTCCAAGACTCATCCTCTCGAATCCGTTGCGTCGCGTACATCATGATCTTTTATTCCATGACTCGCTATCTTGCCTCAACACAGTTGCCCAAGGGTGCGGCTGGCAGCCATTCCAGCCGGGTTTGGCCGGATTCGCCCGTTTGCAACGCCGCCAGTAATTCCGGCAACACCCGATCAAGCTTTTCATCCAGCATCCAGGGCGGGTTGATGATGATCATTCCGCAACCGTGCAGACCGGTTGGCCGGTCATAGGGATAGAGGCCCAGTTCTGCGCACAGCATGGTGGGAATCGCCAGTTCCTGCAGATGCTGCTGAAAGCGCAGACTGGGTTCCCGGTCAAGAATCGGATACCAGATCGCGACCATGCCGGTGGCCCAGCGCCGGTGGATGGTCTGCACCGCTTCGGTCAACCGATCAAATTCATCCCGTAACTCAAAAGCCGGATCGATAAAGACCAGCCCACGTCGTTCCGGAGGCGGCAGCAACGCTTTCAGGCTGGCGTAGCCATCCGCGTGATGCGCCACGACTTGCCGGTCACCGGTGAATTCAGCTTTAAGCACGGGATAGTCGCTCGGATGCCGTTCGGTCAATGTCAACCGGTCTACCGGTCGCAACCGGTTGCGAATCAGGCGCGGCGAACCCGGATACCAGCGCAGGGTTCCATCCGGATTCAAGGCTCGCACCTGTGCCTGATATGCGCTTAGTTCCGGTCCCAGATCCTGCCGATCCCATAACCGGCCAATGCCGCCCTGATATTCCCGATTTTTCAGCGCCGGTGCGGAATGCAAATCGTAGCGTCCAGCCCCGGCGTGCGTGTCAAAAACCCGGAAGGGCTTGTCTTTGCGTTGCAGGGCGTCGATGAGCTGAATCAACAGGACATGTTTGAACACATCGGCAAAATTGCCGGCGTGGAAAGCGTGACGGTAACTATTCATTCGCCAACGGACACGCGCAACGCCGGCTCCAGCGTCGGCCAGACATTCTCCAGAATCCGCGCCTGCGCCTCGGCGCGTGGGTGCAGGCCATCGTCCTGAATCAGCGCCGGGTTGCCGGCTACTCCCTTCAACATGAAGGGAATCAAGGGGATTGCATATCGTTCCGCCAGTTCGCCAAACGTCGCCTGAAACTTTTGGGTATAGAGCGGGCCATAATTCGGCGGAATGCGCATTTCCGCCAGCAGCACCTGGGCGCTGGTCTGCTGCGCTAACTCAATCATCCGCGCCAAGTTGTGGCTCATGATCATCGGCGGTTGGCCGAGCAAGCCATCATTAGCGCCGAGTTCCAGAATCACCAGCGCCGGACGATGCTGTTTCAGCGCCGTCGGCAACCGGCTTAACCCGCCACTGGTGGTTTCGCCGCTGACGCTGGCGTTAGCGACCTGGTGGAGATAGCCGCGTTCCTGCAAGCGGCGTTGCAACAGGCTGACCCAGCCCTGCGAGGTAGGGAGGCCATAAGCGGCGCTCAGGCTGTCGCCAAAGACGAGAATCACCGGTGCTTCAGCCCATGTCGGGGCGCTGAAAAACGCCGTTAACCAAAAAGCCACTATCGGTAGCCATCGTGAGCCATTCAACTTGTTCATCTGTGGAGAACCTGGTCATGCGGGTCGATCATCATCTGGAAGGGAGTCGCGGGATAAGCGTAGTCGCCGCGCCGGTATCCGACAACCCAACCGCCATTATCGAGGTGGAAAGTCTGGGTAAGCAGGTGGTCAGTCCGGAAGGGCCGCTGGTCATTCTGGACGATATCCGCTTTAGCATCGCCAAGGGTGAGAGTGTGGCAGTGATCGGGGCCTCAGGTTCCGGTAAATCGACGCTGTTGGGGTTGCTGGCCGGGCTGGATACACCGACGCACGGTCGGGTGCTGCTGGCGGGCGTGGATTTGAATGGCCTGGATGAAGATGGCCGCGCCTTGTTGCGGGCGCAACGGGTCGGCTTCGTGTTTCAGTCCTTCCAGTTGCTGACCGGCCTGACCGCGCTGGAAAACGTCATGTTGCCGCTGGAACTGGCGGGCCAGGCCGACGCCCGCCGCCAGGCGCTGGAGGTGCTGGATCGGGTCGGTCTCAAAGCCCGCGCCCGGCATTATCCCACGCAGCTATCCGGCGGCGAGCAGCAACGGGTGGCGATTGCCCGCGCCTTTGCCGGTAATC
>JAUPTV010000101.1 GCA_030917925.1 Pseudomonadota bacterium | reverse complement strand
GATGGTCCATGTCAATTTGTCGCGGTTTTGTGGATGAAAATTAAATGGTGGCCGAGCGGGGTCAGGGGGGGGGGCTGAAAAGTTTTCGGGTCGGAGCGCGAACCGCCGCTCGGGGGTTATTTTTTTTAGCTGCGAAATTGGCGATTTTGCAACAAATGTGCGCTTTAACAACAAAAACCCTGCGTTATAGTAGGTTAATGCCCGTTATTTGTGCTGTTTGCACTTTGGGCCGGCAAGTGCTTAAATCCTTGAATTGATAACCACTAACCTGAATCCTGATGTTTATTGGTAGCGTTCCTCGCCAGTCGATCCAGCAACTTCTCGCGGTGGCCGGTCTCTCCGAACAGCGCCGCATTTACGTCTGTTGCTCCGGTCAATTTCGGCTGGAGTCCGCCCTGCGGGAGCAGATGCCGAAAGCCTGGATCAGTGGCAACGATGTTTCTCTGCTGAGTTGTGCGCTGGGCTATTGGCTGAGCGGGCAATCCTTACCGTTCCGCTTTACGGGCGACCTGGCCGATTTAGAAGACGTGGCACCGGGCGACGATCCGCGCCGCCGCCTAGCGGCACTGCTCCTGGCGCTGGAGATGTCCGGCATAAAACGCACCCACGAATACGGATTGCGCCAATGGTCCATGCTCTGGAGCCAGGCGGGCGATTTGATTCATGGTATTTACAATCGTCTCGAAAAATATGCAGATATTCGGATTGACGATTTTTATGCGGGCGATCTGCGCGACCAAGCACACCGTGCCCTGGCGGCGGACGGGGTGATTCTGGCTTTTACGCCGACTTATAAAGGCGGCTACGAGCGGGCCTATAAAAGCCTGATGGCGAATGTGGCCTGGACAGCGCCGGACTATCGGCTGTGGGATAACAAAAGCCTGCCGGAATTTCTCCACGGACTGGAGCGCGAGCGGGGGCAGTATTTCGTGTATTGCGATTATCCGATGGAGGGCTTTCAACCCCTGGCCAAGTTCCAGCGCGGCCACGGGAAAACGGTGTGGCTGTACGGCCACCAGGGGCAACGCTCGTCGCTGCGGGCGGAATCGTTAAAATCCAAACCCTTTGTCTACGAACCAATAGATGTTTCTCGGTTGTCCGCCGCCACCACCGTCAACGTGGTCAAGATTGATACGCAGCGCTTTAACTTCTTGCGCGAACGCTACCTGTCCCGAGGGATTGAGTTTAGCAACGGTAATTGTCATTTTCTGGTGTTGCTGGACGGGATGTTGGCGGGCGGAATTGCTTATGAACCTGTCGCTCACGGTCAATTGACTGACCTGTATTTATTAAGCGACTTTTCCATCAGTCAGGAACGCAAGCTTTCCAAGTTGATTGCCCTGCTGGCGACCTCCCGCGACCTGACCCGGCAAGTGGAGCAGTGTTACGGACAGCGCTTCACGCACCTGTACACAACCGCCTTTACCGACAAGCCGGTTTCCATGAAATATCGGGGCGTGTTTGAGGTGAGCAACCGCAAGCCGGGGATGGTCAATTACGTCTCGGTCATTCGCCCGCAAACCCTGGCTGAACTCTATGCCCAATGGTGGAGCCGACATGCTAAAAACCCACGTTGAACGCCGCGCCTTGCGCGAAGTGTCGCTGCTATCGGCGGCGTCCGGCCACGAAAACGCCCGCTTCATGCCCAAGCGCCAGTTTAACCGCCTGGTGGAGAATATTCGGCGCGATGGAGTGCTGACCTCCGCTCCCTTGATTGGGCAGTCAGTGGATGAACCGGGCCGCTGGTATGTCCTCAGTGGCAACCATCGCGTGGAAGCCGCCCTCGCGGCGGGGCTAACGGAGGCGGACTGCATTGTGATTACCGAACCGCTCACCACCCAGCAGTTTGTGGCGCTACAGCTTTCGCATAATGCGATTGAGGGCGAAGACGATCCGGCTATTTTGCGCAAGCTGTACGACCTGCTGGATCTCGACCTCAAGGAATATTCGGGGGTGACCGACGATCAGTTCGACCTGGACCAGTTGAACGTCAAGACCTTGCCCTCGGCCACCTTGCGCTATCTGGAGGTGGTCTTTGCCTTCTTGGGCGATGAGGCGGACGCGATTCTGGAATTTGTCAAACGGGCTGAGCGCTATGCCAAACACCAACAGCCCGTCCTGGTCACGCAGTACGCGGACTTTGATCTGCTGATCGACTCGTTGACGGCGGTCAAAGAGTACCGGAACATCAAAAACAGCGCGGTGGGTCTGCGCGTGTTATGCGAACTGGCCATGAAACAAATTACTGTGGAGCGCGCCGCCGATGAAAGGCCGTAAACCCACCCCGACCGTCCTGCGATTGTTGAACGGCAATCCCGGTTGCCGACCGATCCCGAAGAACGAACCCAAACCCAAAACCGGACTGCCGGACGCGCCCGAAACGCTCAGTGCCGAGGCACATCCGTATTGGGAATCCATTGGTCAGCAGTTGCTCGAAGTCGGCGTGATGACGCACCTCGACGCCGAGGCGCTGGCGATGTACTGCGAGGTGTACGCCCGCTGGATCGACGCCAATCAAAAGCTGGCGCAATTCGGCTGCGTCATTAAGGGGCCAGACAACATGCCGCGCCATAGTCCCTACCTGCGGGTCGCCAACGACTGTTTTCAGCAGATGCGGTTTCTGCTCGGTGAATTTGGCCTGACCCCGGCCAGCCGCGCCCGGATTCAAGCCGCACCGAAAGAAGAGACCGAGAACCCCTTTGCCAAGATTGATCGGTTGCGGAACGCCTCATGACGGATCAGCGCGCGGAACCTCACCCCCTCGCCATCGCTACCCTGTATGCCCGCCGCTGCGTCAGTGGGCGGGTGGTGGTGGGCGGCTGGATGCGCAAAGCGGCGCAACGGTTCCTCGATGATCTCAAGGCCAGCCGCGTCAAGGGCAGCACTTACGTTTTCTCCCGCGACCGTGCCCGCCAGGACAAAGGCGGTTTTTACTGCCCGCGCCAGGGGCTGCGGGCGGCCCCTAAACGGCCCGAACGGGCCGCACTCATGGGCGGCGTCCGCAAGGCCCGGTCTCGGGTCCGGTCATCGCTGGCTTTGCGCAGTCGGCTGTTGAGGGTCGAATACGCCAGTCCGGTTTGCCGCGCGGCTTGCGTGAGACGCACGGGCCGGCCCTCGATCAACACTGTTTTCATGACCTACCTCCGGGCCGCTTCGGCTTCGGCCTCCAGTTCAAAAACAGAACGCCAGGTGGTCTTTGGGGTCATGGCGCGACTGACCGCCATGATCAGCGCCACCGCTGAGTCGATTTTGGTCTCCGGGCTTTCTTTGCGCGGATAGACGCGCTCGCCGGCGTCGACTTTCGCGACCACATTACTCATCTGCCAAGCCATGACCGGATCGCCATCGTGGGCGATCTTCCGCGACTTGGTCCAGGCGTGAAGCTCCTTCATCGGCTCGCTGAGATTGCGCGTGGTCTGCTGAATCTCGACCATCGGAATCTTCACCGCCAGCAGTTCGGTCGCCAGTTGCGTAGCCTGAAACGGGTCGTAGGCGATGGCTTCCACTTTCAGCAACCGGCACAGCCGCAGCAGGTCGTCCTTGATGTAGTTGTAATCGGTAATATTGCCGGGGGTGAGCGTGATCAGCCCGTCCTGGTGCCAGGCCCAGTAGTGGGCATGGGTCGAGGTCGCGCCCACCACAACGGGGTCTTCCGGCAGGTAGTAGCGCCCAAAGCGCACCCAGCGCTCCCCGTCTTCGATCAGAATTTCCAGCGCGCACAGGTCGATCTTGCTGGCCAGATCCAGGCCGATCAGCGCCCGCTGGCCGGCGAAGCGCTCCAGCGCCAGCGTCCGGTCGGCACACGCTTCCCAGTCGCGGGCGTCCATCCACTGCGTCCCGGCGCTCACCCAGATATTTAGTCGCTTGGTCAGGAAATTGACCTGCTTCACGCTGTTGTGCTGCGCTTCAAAACACGCCTCGGCGAGGTTGTCGCGGGACACCGAAACGCCCAGATTCGGGTTGCTCTTCGGCCAGTTCTTCGGGTCGGTCCAGTTGTCTTCCGGGTCGAGGCTGTAGAGGGCGGCGAACAGCGAGGCGTCATCCACCTGCTTGTCCAGGACACGGTGCGCGTAAGCTTCCATCGCGTAGCACGGCCCGGCCCGGTTGTAACCCGCCGTGGTGGTGACCAGGATCAGCGGTTGCGAACGCGCGCCCATGCCGGAATACATGGCGTCATATTGCCTTTCCGGCTGATCAGCGGACTTCCCGAACCACCCCGGCGCTAACGCGCCACCCCTCCTTTGCCAAGGATGGGAATCCGGAAATCCTGCTTT
>JAUPTV010000100.1 GCA_030917925.1 Pseudomonadota bacterium | reverse complement strand
AGGTGATTAACGAGGCAGAAACGCAATTACAACAGTATGTGCAGGATGCGCGGGTGCGGGAGGTCTTGGGGCCGGCGACCTTGCATCCGCTGATCTTGGTCTACAGCGGCTGGGAACTGGTCTATCGGGCGGAGTGGGCGGAAGTTGCGCCAGCCACGCCCCTATCCTGAACCTCTGAATACCCGTTCGTCTTGCCTTATCCGCAACTTATGCCTATCCTTGCGCGTTTTTCACCATCCCCAACCGGAGAGCCATTACGGTGTCGATTCATAACCCACAGATCATGTTCGTATTTCCCGGCCAGGGTTCCCAGTATGTCGGGATGAGCCGCGACCTGATCCGCGACTTTCCGTCCGCCCGGCTCCTCTACGAACAGGCGAACGACATTCTGGGTTACGACCTGATCACGCTCTGCCAGGAGGGACCTGAAGATAACCTCCGGCTCACCCGCCATACTCAACCCGCCCTGCTGACCCATTCACTGGCTTGTTTGAACATCTTCCACGAACTGACTGAAGGCCAGGTACAACCCGTCCTGACGGCCGGACACAGCCTCGGTGAATATTGCGCTCTGGTCGCCGCCGGTGCGCTGGACTTTGCGACCGCCCTGCACCTGGTTCAAAAGCGCGGCGAATGCATGGGAACCTATGGCGACGGCGAAATGCTGGCCTTCCCGCTGCACCTCGACAATGTTCAGTCGCTGGCGGAAAAACATTTCTGCGCAATTGCCGCCTGCAACCTGCCTGACCAGACCGTGGTCGGCGGGCGCGGCGAAGATCTGGACCGACTCACTGAAGACTCTCACGCCCTGTTCCCGCGCAAAAAACCGACCCGGCTTAAAACCGAAGGCGCGTTCCACACCTTCTACATGATTACCGCTGCTCTGCACTTCCGCCCGGTGCTGGAAGCCGCCCCCATGAATGCGCCGACGATAAAGATTCTGTCCAACTACACCGGAACCTTTCACCATCCTGATCCGGCGGCGATCAAAAACCGGTTGTTCTTGCAGCTTTTCCACCCGGTCAAGTGGATTAATAATCTGGAAACCGCATTCCATGACGGCGTGACGCACATTGTCGAATTCGGCGGCGGTATGGGCAGCGGCGCGAATCCCGAAGACAAGCGGCCTAATCTGGAAAGCATGATTAAAAAGGCCCAGCGCGGTTCCGACTACAGCATCCACTATCACGCCGCCATCAACAGCCAGACCCTGCGCGACACCGCCAAGGCGTTGCGGTCATGACCCGTTACTCGGCCCCCCAAACCCAGCGCTCCCGTCATCTGCTGAATCGTGAAGCCCTGAAACGCTCGCACCGGCGCGGCGATTTGATTCGCACCCTGCCGGATGTGGAATTACCGGCAGCCGCCACGCCCGTCCCGGTAGATAATGCTAAAGCGGGCGAAAATTCTGTAACGGCACCGCGTTCCTGACGCTCTCACCCTCCCCTGCCCAAGGGATGGCGGATAAAAATTTCGTCAAAAATCGTCGCGGCTATCGCGTTTGCCCGGATTTTGACTACTCTTAACGGTTGAACAGGATCAGGCAGCGTCCAGCGCCGAATGACCTTCCAACGGTCCCCGCTGAACGCTGGCTACTCCGCCCAAGCGATTTCTCCCCGCGTACAACGATTATTCCAGTCCCGCGCCCCCGAACGCAGGCCGGTGGGAAAGATTGATGATCCTTTCCTTGTTATTGCTGACTCACTCGAACCCCATGAGGTGGGAAAAAACATGCTTTCCGAGAAACAGCTTGAAATTCTTCGGGAACGCCGCGCCAAAGTACTGGCCGGCGGCGGCGAAGACAAAATCCAGGAGCGCCATGCCAAGGGCCTACTCAGCGCCCGCGAGCGGCTACAGGCCCTGTTCCAGGAGGATACCTTCCAGGAAATCGCCACTCACGCCAAACACGCCGGCAAGCATTTCGGTCTGGCGGACAAGGACTTGCCCTCCGACGGCGTGGTCGTCGGCACCGGCTTTGTCGATGGTCGCCCGGTCGCCGCGTTCAGCCAGGACTTCACGGTCATGGGCGGTACGCTCGGCAAGATGCACGCGAAGAAAATCGTTCAGTCCATGCAAATGGCGCTGAAAATCGGCGTCCCGGTCGTCGCCTTCAAGGACTCCGCAGGCGCCCGTATTCAGGAAGCGGTGGACGCCCTGTCCGGTTATGGCGAAGTGTTCTACCAGAACGTCCTGCTGTCGGGTGTGGTGCCACAGATCGCCATTATTGCCGGTCCCTGCGCGGGCGGCGCGTCGTACTCGCCGGCGCTGATGGACTACATCATCATGACCCGGCAGAACGCCTACATGTTCATCACCGGCCCGGAGGTGATCAAGGCGGTGACCGGACGCACGACGAGCCTGGATGAAGTCGGCAGCGCCCAGATGCACGCCACCGTCAGCGGCAATGTCCACTTCATCGCCGACGACGACCGCCACGCGGTGCAGATCGCCAAGGCGTTGCTCAGCTATATGCCGTCCAATAACACCGAGGACCCGCCGCACCGGCCCTATCCCGATCTCGACCTATCGTCCGATCCCGGCATCAACGCGCTGATCCCGGATACCTCTTCAGAACCGATGGATGTGCAGTTAATCATCAAGCGGTTGGTCGATAACGGTCAGTTCCTGGAAATTCATGCTGGCTGGGCGGGCAATATCGTGGTCGGCTTCGCTCGCATTCAGGGCATCGTGGTCGGCTTGATCGCCAATCAATCGATGGTCAAAGCCGGAGCGATGGATATCGACTCGTCCGACAAGGGTGCGCGCTTTATCCGCTTCTGCAACGCCTTCAATATCCCCCTGGTCACGCTGGTCGACGTCCCCGGCTTCCTGCCCGGCATCGAGCAGGAGCGCGGCGGCATCATCCGCCACGGCGCGAAAATGCTCTACACCTACGCCTCAGCGACGGTGCCGAAGATCACCATCATCCTGCGCAAAGCCTACGGCGGCTCCTACCTGGCGATGTGCGCCCAGGAAATGGGCGCGGATCTGGTCTACGCCTGGCCCACCGCGGAAATCGCGGTGATGGGCGCAGAAGGCGCGGTCGGCATTCTGTACCGCAGTGAACTCAAGTCTGCGGAAGATCGCAAGGCCAAGGCCAAGGAACTGGCGGACGAGTACCGGGCCAAGTTTGCCTCGCCGTACATGTCGGCCTCGCGTGGCTACATCACCGATGTCATCGAACCTGCCGACACCCGCGCCACCATCGCGCTGGCGCTGCGCAAGATTCTGACCAAGCGTGAGTTGCGCCCATCCAAGAAGCACGGCGACATCCCGCTCTAAACGTGGACCCTGGGCCGGCTCACGCTGGCCCCTTCACCCTGGAACGTCCTTGATGAACACTTCCTACACTGCGATGGACGCCATCGGCGACATCCTCGTGATCTACAGCATCGTGATTGTCGTGTCGATGCTGGTGGCGCTGGTGATTCGTGGCATCGTCTGGACCCTGTCGCGGCAGGCGGCCACTGAGGTCAAACCGGTCGCCAAACCCATCCCGGCGGCGCAACCCGTATTAGTGGGCATCCCCCATGAACATCTGGCGGTGATCAGCGCCGCGGTGGCCGCCATGCTGGGTTCACACCGGATTGTCCGCATCGAAGCGCCAAATCGCGGCTACAGTTGGACGGCGGAAGCGCGCAGCGTGCATCACACCTCGCATGTACCGCGCGGATCGCATTGAAACCTTCACTTTGAACCCTTGAACTTTCTGACTTCCCCCACTTTTGCGAGAGAACCATCCCATGGAGAAGAAATTCCGCATCACCGTCGAAGGCAAGCAGTACATCGTTGCCGTCGAGGATCTGTCCGAAGGCACACAGAGTCTGTACCCGGACCCAGGCAGCATGAGCGTTGTACCGCAACCTGCTGCTCCCGTACCGACCGCGCCGGCGCCGACGTCCACATCTACGGCGTCCCCATCGGCGGCAGCGGGTCCGGGTGACGAACTGGCACCGTTAGGCGGCGTGGTGCAGACCATC
>JAUPTV010000099.1 GCA_030917925.1 Pseudomonadota bacterium | reverse complement strand
GGGTATTAACAATTCAATTAAAACAGTGAAACGTATGGGCTACGGTTTTCGCAACTTTGCCAACTTTAAGCAACGGGTGTTAGTCAGTTTCGCCTAGCTCCACAAGAACCCTCGAAGAACCTTAAAAGAGATTAACCCTTCGCTAGTGCAGACATCATTGTATAGCATGGATGCCGGTGAGCATGACCGTATCACCCAACTGAAAGGGTCGCATGTTAAAACATTAAAAGCTTTGGAATTATTGATCGAAAATGATATTCCTGTGCAGATTTCATGCCCCGTAATGAGGACTAATCTTCATGCTTACCGATCAGTTCTCGAGTGGGCGCAACGTCACCGGTGTAAGGCGCAAACTGATTTCATCATGATGGCGCGTACTGATTTTTCTACTGATAATTTAGCAGAACGCATCACTTTGGAAGAGCAGAAGATATTACTGAAAGACATTTTGGAAGTTGATATTGATTACGATGGCTTACTTGATGAGCCACACACAGTTAAGACTATTGAAGAGCGTGCTAACGAGCCGGTTTGTGGTGTAGCAGTAGATAATATTTGTTTGTCAGCTAATGGTACTTTTTACCCCTGCTCAGGATGGCAAGGGCTGCCCGTCGGGAATGCTAGAAGCCAGAGTGTGCGTGATGTTTGGGAGAATTCCCCACCACTTCAGCAGTTGCGGCAGATTACCAAGGGATCATTTTCACACTGTCTTTCCTGCCCCGAACAGGAATTTTGTGCAATGTGCTTAGTCCGAAATTTTAACGAAAGTAATGGGGATATGTTCAAAATAAATCCTCATTTTTGTAAATCGGCTGCCCTTAATCGCCAATTAGTCAAAGAACATTATGCCAAGCTTGGAAAATCTGAATGCTTCTAATCTTGTCATTTGGGATGCCCATGTTCATATAGGACGATTTCGGGATTTTTATTTTGATCCCCGTCAGGTAGCATTGGATTTGATTCAATTGGGAGTGCAACGATGGATCGTCTCTTCGACTACGCTTTGTGAAGGCGTTAATAGCTTTGAAGAATCACTGAGGGAACTTGATATTATGGAATCTGTTGCGCCCGGATGTGCTATCCCTTTTCTCTGGGTGGTTCCCGGAATGATTAGTCAATTAGAACACTACATTGATCCACGCTTTCAGGGACTTAAAGTTCATGGTCGAGCGCATCGTTGGCCTCCAAACGGTATTGCTCTTCAATACATTGCTAAAGTAGCAGACGAAAGAAACATGCCAATAAAATTGCATACTGGAGGACAACTTCGTTGTGATGCGGGAATTTATTATAAACTTTGCCATAGCAATCCTAATACTAACTTTATTCTTGCTCATGGACGTCCTGTAGATCAGGCATTAATGGTTCTAAAAAAATGCCCTAATGTTTTTGTTGACACGGCTTTTATGCCTATCAATGATGTGGCTTTTCTGGTTTGCAATGAGATGAGTGATCGAATTTTTTTCGGCAGTGATTACCCACTTGATCAATTATTTTATCCCGGTGAATCTTTGAAAACCCGATATCAAAATTTCTTTAAAGAACTGCAAACAGTGGTTCCAAAAAATGTTTTTAAAAATAACCTTTCACGATCTCTTTTTGAATGACATACCTCACAACTTTTAACCAAGAGGATTTTAGCAATGAAGAAGCGGATTAAAATTGTTTTATCACCTTTTAACCCCCCGTTAGAATTAGTTGAAGGCTTTGTTATTAAAGTTGACATTCCATACTCTGATAGCAAAGTCACAATTCAAGTATGCCCAAATTTTCAAGAGTACGAAGAAAATGCGGATGTAGATTCGGCAAAAATTCGCCAAAAAATTATGGCCATACCTACAGATGAAACAACAAGACTATTTTTCGACTTGGGAAAAAATAGGAAGCAAAAAATTGTTGCAGAAGGTATGGCATACGAAATCGAGCTATTGAACATAGGCTACGAAGATATTGAAGGGAAAAAATTCAGGAGCTTCGATTTTAGCGTGTGTCCGTGCTAACAGCATAATCAACTGGTGTTCTGCAACGAAATACAGCCTGACGAACATGTGGAAAAAAATCGACTGGGGCAACATTGATCCATATTACACAACGCCTGTAAAACTATCTCGCTCAGGTTGAACTCGTCCGATTGGATATTGATGAGTCGAAAATTGACAACCGCTTGCTTAAGCAATTTGGCAGTTTCAGTGAAGGATCCAACCTTCGATGACTGGCTGGAGGAAATTGCCGCCTACCGTCATGAGCGTAACTTCTCGACGTTAATCCCTTAGTTGCCAGCGTCCCACTGGCCTGGCCCGGAACTTGATTTCCTGATCCACAGGAATATGAGAAGAGTTTTGGCTTGCGCCATAACTTCCGCAGATCCTCTTTCAAATACAGACGATTCTCCATATCATAAGCGTATGTACTTGACTTGGAACGAAGCCAAACGGCAACGCAATCTAAAAAAGCACGGGCTGGATTTTGCAGACGCTACCACAGTGTTCGCCGGGGAAACGTTTACTTGGGAGGATCGCCGCTTTACCTATGATGAACAGCGGTTTATCTCCATCGGACTGCTGGGCGAACTCGTAGTGGTCATAGCCCATACTGAAGATGCGGAGACGATCCATTTGATTTCAATGCGCAAGGCGGAAAAACGTGAACAGCAACTCTATTTTGCTCACTGCGGCGGATGACCGCGATGAAGCGCCGCCAGTGACAGCGGCCGATCTGGCGCGAGCCGTGCGGCGAGTCAACCTGCAACCCATGCCCCACAGACAAAAGATCAGTATTACCCTGGATGCCGATGTTATCGCGTTCTTCAAGGACCAGGCTGGCGACCGGAGCTATCAGACCCTGATTAATGCGACACTGCGCGAGGCCATGCACCAGCAAGATCTGGAAACCCGGCTGCGACAAATTATCCGTGAAGAATTGCATCCGGCTTAACCGATTGCTCCTTATTTCTCCTGACAGTCCTGGCATTTTGGCTATACAAAATGGTGGTTCACTCTACTTTACTATCTGCCACACCACCCGCTCCAACCCGACCCCCACCACCGCATACAACCGCAGATCGGTTAACCCGTAACGGTCCGCCAGCGCCTCCCCGTAACGCTGCGCCTGTTCCGCTGCCTCCTCCAGCGCTTCTTTCACCGGAGCCAGCGCCGCCAACTCCTTCATCCCCTTCACCCGCACCTGCTCCCCGCTGAGCTTGAGCTTCTTCAAATCCACATATTTGAATTCCAGTAGCAGATCCAGTGCCTTCGTCCCCCGCTGATCGACGCGCACGATCAGGCTCAAATCCACATAGCCGTGATCCATCTCGGTTTCCGACACCATCATATACAGCCGGTCATCAAACAGCAGGGTCAGAAACGCCAGCTTGACCATCAACTCATTGCTCCACCGATAATCCCGGTTGGACAGAATCGGGAAATAATGCTGTTCAATGAATTCCACCAGTGGCCCCGGATCCCCGGTCTGGCAGAAGTGTTTGCGCAACTGGGGAATGCGGGTTTTGTCCTCATACGTCTCCAGCCATAATTCCTGCAAGCGTTCCACATACAGCGAGCGGGCGACCAGATTGGGGATATTGAGAATGCGCTCGCGAAAGTCGGTTTCGCCAGTGAGGGTCAGAACGCCAAAGTAGTACAGCAGCGAGGCCATGAACGGCTGATCCTTGACCGCCGTCAGCACGTCCGCCACGCCAAAGCGTTTGGCCAAGCGCGGAATCACCACACCTTCCTCCCCATTGAGCGCCTGCGCCAGCACCTCCTCCCCGTGTGGCAACTCGGCGATATAGCGCAACTTGCTGCGGTCCATCGCCAGATTCTCGTCCAGCATCTCTTCGGGATAGCGCCCCTCGGTCTGCAGGGTTTTCAGAAAATACAGGCTCAGAGTGGGGTTGTAGAGCCGGGCGGCGTCTCTCGTGGTGAAACAATAGCCGTTATAAAAGGTGCGCATCAGATTCAGGGCTTCCGTCGGCGACCAGGTTCCCCCTTCCGCCGCCAGCCGCTCCAGCACCACCGCGATTTCCGCCTCGGTAAACCCGCATAGGTCGTTGAACGCCGCTTTGAGATAAATATCCTCGCCGACGTTGTAGCCGCTGGTCATATCGCTGAGCACAATCGGCGACACCCCAGTAATAAACACCCGGTCAATCCCTTGCCCCACCCCGGCTTTCACCGTCTTGAAGATCGTCTTCAACGCCCCTTCGCCATACAGCAACCCTTCGTAATACTCCGGCTTCCGCCCGGTCATCAGCACGTCATTAGCGAAATTGTCATATTCATCAATCAGCAGATAGATCTTCTGACCGGCCAACCGCGCCGCCATCCGCGCCGATTCCAGCGACGACACGGCATTGGTCGGATGCACCTGCACCGGATGGGTCAGCAGGGGCGCGTAGTCCGCCGCAAATTCAGTCACCCGGTCATTGACATGCTGGTACAGCGCCGCCTTGATGTCGGGCAAACTGCCCTGGGCGTTCACTAGGGAGAAGTCCCATTTCATAATCAGGTACTGGTTGTGCAGCGGCGTCGGTTTCCGGCCCATCGCCAGGTTTCCAAACAGAGTAGCGAATTGATCGGCCCGGTTCACATCGTAGTAATGTGCCAACATCGACAGCAGCAGGCTTTTCCCAAACCGGCGCGGACGGATGAAGATCAACTGCCGACCGGCCTTCTCCAGTTGCGGAATCCGGTCGGTGCGATCCTGATAGAAATAGCCTTCCCGGATCACGGTTCCGAAATCGTTAATCGCATAAGGAAAATTCATGGCGGTTCACTCCCGACAGCGGTTACCTGGTCGTCATTACCTGACCATTTAATTTTTAAAGTTTTTCAGGAAAGAGCCAGCGCCCGCAGGACGAACGGAAGCATTTCGCCCAGAGCTTTCTGCACAGCAGCATTTGCGGCCTGCGCTGCGCCGGCAGCATTCTCGCTGGACGCAGGTTCAATCGCTTCGAACAGGCGCGTTTCCAGCACATGCCCGCTCTTCATCTCCACGACTTTAACCCGAGTGGTCAGCCGCACCCGACTGGGCATTGCTATCAATTCCTGTTGCAGGCGGATGACGTCCACATCCACCCGCACATCGGCCAGGGCTGGCGACGGCGGCGACACCACGGCTTTGAAGGCGCGGGTGCTTTCGAAGGCACGAACCAGAATCGGTAACAGCATTTTGGCTGGCGTATCGCTCCACACGCTGTCCTGGTAATAATCCAGCTTGGGCGGTTCACGGGTATAGGCGATCCGGTTGGAATCGAAGCCCGGCGCTTCTTTGGAGACGGTGACCAGCAGGACTTTGCGACTGGATCGGCGGGCGGGCGGCGGCGTGTAGGCACCGACTTCCAGCAAATAGGCCTGCGGCGGCGGCGAACTGTCCTGTGGCAGGGCGCAACCGGTCAAGGCCAGGAATCCTAATAGCGCCCAAACCCATCGGCTGGATGTACTTTGATTACCCTTCATTTTTTTTATTTCTCCTCTAAAGATTCACTGTCCAACTACTTTCGAACTACTCCCCCGGTCCGGGCCGCCCCTGTGGCTTGCCGATCAGCAAGGCACGGGGATGTTGTTCAAGCATCCCAGCCAGGCGTTGCAGGGTGGTCATCAAGTCACTGGCCTGAATCAGCAGCGCATCCAGTTCGGGCGCGGTGTTCTGGCCTAGTCGCTGTAATTCCCGTTGTCCATCTCCCGCCAGGGCGGTGAACGCCAGACTGGTCTGGTTAAAATGGTCCGCCGCTTTGCGAATGGCCTGAGCACTGGCCCGAATATCGCTCAAGGTGGCTTGAACTTGCGTGCTCAACCCGCCGGTTTGCTCCAGTTCTCCAGCCACTTGATCCAGAGCCTTACCCAGTCGCTCTGCCCGTCCGGCCAGCGTCGCGGTGAGGGTTTCCACATGGGTCAACGTCTGACGGAGGCTGTCGGCGCGGTCCGCCACGGCTCCGGTAATGGTGCTGAAATTCTGGAGAGTCTGGGTCAATGCGATCTGATTGTCGTCGCTCAGCAGGCGCTCCAAGCGCTTCGACAGGTTATCAAAATTGGTCAGAATGCTGTTGAAGGCATCGTCGAGCCGCGCCACTAGCGACGGACCGGCCTGAATCACCGGCAGTTCCTGGTCGGGTGCCTTTTCCAGCGGCAAGGAATGATTACCGCCGCTCAGTTCCACGGAAGCCACGCCCGTCAAACCCCGGGTGGATAGGGTCGCAATCGTATTGCGGCGAATCGGTGTCCCGCGTTCAATATCCAGCACGACATCAACCTGGTCCGGGTTATGGGGATTCAACTGAATGGCAGACACCTGCCCGACCTGCACCCCCCGATAGCGCACCGCTGCCTTGAGGTTTAAACCGGCCACCGATTCCTGGAAGTAGACCCGATAAGGGTCGTAGGTTTTTGTTTCACCGCCGAGCGTCAACCAGAACGACACGCCGAGCAGTGCCGCCCCGAGTGCCATCACAAACAGCCCAACCAAGGCATAATTTACTTGACTTTGCACGCCTGCTCCCGCGCCGCGCGGCCACGCGGCCCTTCAAAGTAGGCCCGAATCAGGGGATGTTCCGAACGGGTCAGTTCCCGCATCGGCGCATAGCCGATCACGCGCCGTTCACCCAGAAACGCCACTCGATCAGTGGCTTGCCATAAGGTATCGAGATCGTGGGTCACCATCACCACGGTCAGGCCCAGCGATTCCTTCAGTTGCACTACCAGTTCGTCGAAAGCTCCGGCGCTGACCGGATCGAGACCGGCGGTTGGTTCGTCCAGAAAGAGTAGCGCCGGGTCCAGCGCCAGCGCCCGGGCCAGCGCCGCCCGTTTCAACATCCCGCCGCTCAATTCACGTGGCAGCTTATTTCCGGTCTCCGCCGGCAGACCGGCCAGCGCAATCTTCAAATCAGCAATGTCCATAATCTGCCGGGCGGATAACCGGGTATGTTCCTGTAAAGGCGTCGCCACATTTTCCCGCACGGTCAGCGAACTGAATAGCGCGCCTTGTTGAAACAGCATCCCGAAGCGCCGCCGCAACCGGAAGGCCGCGCTGCCACTGATGCCGATGATCTCCTGACCAAACAGTTGAATTGATCCCGCGGCAGGTTGCAGTAATAGAATAATCGCGCGCAGCAACGTGGTCTTGCCGGAACCGCTGCCGCCGACCAGAGCGACAATTTCGCCGCGCTGGACGGTAAAGTCCAGATGATCGTGAATGATCGTCTCACCAAAGCGGGTCTGCAAGCCGCGCACGACAATCACCGCGTCTGCCGAAGCCGGATTTAGCGCCACAGCCCGACTCCTCCCAGCACCACTGAGAACAGCGCATCGGCGGCGATCACCAGGAAGATGGACTGAACCACGCTGACCGTGGTTTGTCGCCCGACGCTATCGGCTCCGCCACGCACCTGAAAGCCCTGATAGCAGCCGACCAGGGCGATGATCGCGGCGAATACCGGCGCTTTACCGACGCCGAGCAGGAAGGAGGTCGGCGTGACCACTTGCGGGAAGCGGTCGAGAAAGTCGCTGAAGCTGACCTCCAGCAACGCCTGCGCCATGACCATGCCGCCGAATACGCTCAGGGCGTCCGCGAATACCGTAAGCAGCGGCAGCGCGATGATCAGCGCCAGTAGTTTAGGCAGCACCAGCAAATCCATGGGCCGGATGCCAATGGTGCGCAGGGCGTCCACTTCTTCGGTGATCTGCATGGTGCCAATCTGGGCGGTATAGGCCGAACCGGTGCGGCCCGCGACGATAATCGCGGTAATCAGCGGGGCCAGTTCGCGCAGCATGGTCAGCGAAACCAGTTCCACGATAAAGATGTTAGCGCCATAGGTGTTGAGTTGCTGACCACCCTGATAGGCGATGACCACGCCCATCATGAACGCCAGTAGCGCCACAATCGGCAGGGCATTGACGCCCGCCGTTTCAATGTCACTGAACAGCGCCCGCCAGCGGAAGCGCCGGGGATGCAACGTCAACTGGGCCAGCGCGGTCGCTGCTTCGCCGATGAACGCCAGAAATTCAACCGTGCGCTGCGTTTGAAAGACGACCTGCCGACCCAGACGTTCCAAATGATTCGGCGGTTGAAGAACCGTGGTTGTTCCCGCAGTGGCGAGCCGTTCCTTGATCAACTCCAGCAACGCCCGGTGTTCTTCACGCAAATGGACCCAGCGAACGCTACAACCCGCCTGCTCCAGATCCGCGATCACCCGCAACAGTTGCAAAGCCCCGGTGGTATCAATAGCCTGGATGCCAGAGCCGTCCAGGGTCAGCGGACCGGACGGCAGGGAGGACCGTAACGGCGCAGCGAAATCTTCGATCCCGGCCAAAGTCCAGTCGCCTTCGCAGCGCCAACCTTCCGGATCGGGCTGAATCCTGGCGGGATCAGCCATTGGCAGGGGACAGTTCATCATGTTCGAGGGTTCGCTCAACGCGGATTCAAGCGCCGCCAGGCCGCCGGGTCCTGCTGACCGCCCGGCTGTTCCCAGATACCGCGCCGGGCCTGTTTAGCCTCACTCTGCGCCTGCCGGTACGCGGGCGAATCGTTGTACTGTTCATACATGACCGCCCGGCCCTGCCTGACCATCTCCAGACCCGCATCGCGCTCACCGGCAAACACTTGCGCCACCGTGCGGCCATAGCGATCCTGATCCCGCACCTTTAACCGGATCGGATCGCGAGTCGGTAACAAACTGCGCAACGCCTGTTTCGACGCCTCGCCCCAGGGTTTCTGGCCCATCTCCGGCGAGTCGATGCCAAACACCCGGACTTTTACTTCACCGTCTGGACAACGGGCGGTCAACGTATCGCCGTCAT
>JAUPTV010000098.1 GCA_030917925.1 Pseudomonadota bacterium | reverse complement strand
CAATGTGTCTCCTGTGGGCATGTGGCGAATGCGGATAAAAACGCGGCGATGAATATCGCTGCAAGGGCTAATGTCAATTAGCCTATCGTGGCGCACGATGACGACGAAGGATCGTCCGAGTACAGCCACAAGCCTCGCCCTTTAGGGCGGGGTAATTGACTCCATTCTGTACATCCACGGGTTGAAACTTTCGCAGCAACTGAATAGCCTGATCAACAAGCTACAAAGATCCTGCTTTCCGCACTGGGGACTTCTCTATGTACACGCTTTACCGTCTTAATGCCGACGAATTATCCGCCGACCTCATCGAATCCATCAAAATGCAATTTCGCCACCAACTCATCGAAATTGCAGTTTGCGCTGCCGAAACAGAAGAACAGGATGATCAATCATCAGACGACTGACTTGAGTGGCCTGTACTCAACTTTGGGTTTATCAACCACCGCCTGATCTGTCAGCAACCCCTGTGACCCATCGGCCTGTAGCGCCTGCTGACCGTCGATCCACTGCAACAGACTCCCCTGCGGGTTGTCGCGCTGCACCGTATGACAGGCGTCGATGCACTGCCCACACTGGGTGCAAGCAAACATCAACCGCTTGATATTCCTTGGCTTGAGGCGCATCGGGCAAGCATGATCGCAAAAGGATTCACAACTCGCGCAATCGCGGGCGCGTTCCCGCTGATAACCCACGACCATCGCCTGACGGTTCGTCATCCACGCCAGACTCTGGAACATGCCGACTGCGCAGGCGTAGCGGCAGAATAAATGCCGGGCAAAGGTGAATTCCAGAAACAGCACGAGGGTGGCTACCCCGATAAACAGCGCCTGGTTGCGCGTCAAGGTCCCGTGGAACAGGTTGCCGTAAACTTCCGTCGGTGGCAGCAGATAGGTCAGTAGCGCCACTGCCCACAGGAAGGCAAAACCCAGCGCCAAAGGAATCGCCAGCCACCAGTAGCGCCAGTCGGATAGCGCCGGCGTACCGTCCGGGTGATAAGGCGGTCCCGGCTTTTTGTCCCAGATGCTTGGTTTACCACTGGCTTTGCGCACCAGTTGATTGATCGTTTCCACCACCGAAAAATGTGGACACAGCCAGCCGCAGTACAACCGGCCCCAGCGCCGGGCGATGCCGAGAAACACGGCGGCCAGCAGCAGGATCGGTACGAATACCCGCAACAGGATGTTCAGCGACATCTGCTGATAGTCGATGCGCCCGGCCAGATAATCGTCCAAACCCAGCGTCCACGGCTGGCCGAACACAATCAAATGACCTTGCGTCAGATCGAAACGCAGCAAATCAAAGACCGGGGCAAACAGGAACAGGACGAAAAAACTGCCCTGGTAGAGAACACGCAGGCGTTGAAAAGGTGTCATGCTGCTTCAGGCAAATCGGGCATTCACCACCTCCAGCAAAGCGGCGGCGGTCATGGGGTCATCAGTCAACGCTTCGACCAGCGCGACCTGACAGGCGGTGACCGGCACCATGCCGCCCTGGATCAACTGCGCGGCGTACACCAGCAACCGGGTACTCGGCGCTTCGTCCAGGTCATGTTCCCGAAGGGTGCGAAACGCGCCGCCCAACTGCACCAGCGCCTCTGCCGTGGCCACATCACAGCCGGTTTCCCCCATGACAATCGCCTGCTCCCGCGCTGGTTGAGGAAAATCAAAACGCAACGCAATAAAGCGCTGACGGGTGGACGGCTTCAGGCTTTTCAACAGATTCTGGTAGCCGGGATTGTAGGACACCACCAGCATGAACGACGGCGGCGCAGTCAGCACTTCCCCGGTGCGTTCAATCGGCAACACGCGCCGGTCATCGGCGAGCGGATGCAACACCACGGTTGTATCCTTGCGGGCTTCCACCACCTCATCGAGATAGCAGACGCCACCCTCGCGCACCGCCCGGGTCAGCGGCCCATCGCACCACACCGTCGCCCCGCCCTGCAACAGATACCGCCCCACCAGATCCGCCGCTGACAGATCATCATGGCAAGCGACGGTATGTAGTGGCAGACCCAGACGCGCCGCCATGTGAGCCACAAAGCGGGTTTTACCGCAACCGGTCGGTCCTTTGATCAGCACCGGCAGGCGATGACGCCACGCCGCTTCAAACACGGTGCATTCATCGCCGGACGGTTCGTAGTAGGGAATGGCTGGCATTGCCGGGGACCGGGGGCAGGCAGGGACAGGCAGCAAAACCCCTGCCCCGTTGCGGGCAGGGAGGGTCAGGGTGGAGGACATCAGGTCGTCGCTGGCTGAACCTCGCCGGTCGGCACGGTTTCCGGCTTATCTTTGGCAAAGAAGCTGTAGATGTACACCCCCAGGCCAATGAAAAACACGATGCCAGCGATCCAGCGCATCCAGTAAAACAGCGCGAGTTGATCCTGCACGCCCATAAACGCCTGTGGGTCGGGAATGATCCGTTGCAGCCACACTTGCAGGATGCCGGCGGCGGTCAGGAACAGCGTGATAAACACCATCGACACGGTCATCAGCCAGAAACTCCACATTTCCAGCACTTGGGCGCGTTCCGGGTTCACTTCGCGCCCGCGCAACATGGGCATGGCGTAGGAAATAATCGTCAGCACCACCATGACATACGCGCCAAAGAAGGCCAGATGCCCATGCGCGGCGGTAATCTGGCTGCCGTGCGTGTAATAGTTGATCGGTGCCAGGGTGTGCAGGAAACCCCAGACCCCTGCCCCGAGGAACGCCATCACCCCGGTGCCCAGCGCCCACAGCGTCGCCGCCTTGTTCGGATGCTGGCGACGACGGCGATTGACCATGTTGAAGCAGAACACCGTCATGGCGAAGAAGGGCAACGGTTCCAGCGCCGAGAAAATTCCGCCCCACCATTGCCAGTAACCCGGCGTACCGATCCAGTAATAATGATGGCCGGTGCCAATAATGCCGGTGACCAGCGCCAGGGTAACAATCACATACAGCCACTTCTCGATGACTTCGCGGTCAACGCCGGTGATGCGTAACAGTACGAAGCCGAGAATGGCGGCCATGATCAGCTCCCAGACGCCCTCCACCCACAGATGCACCACCCACCACCAGAAATACTTGTCCTTGACCAGGTTCGACGGGTTGTAAAAAGCGAACAGGAACAGCACCGCCAGCCCGATCAGCCCAATGAGCAAAATCATGCTGATGGCGGTCTTGCGGCCTTTGAGCAGGGTCATGCCGATGTTGTACAGAAAGGCCAGCGCCACCACGACAATGCCGACTTTGGTGGGTAACGGCTGTTCCAGAAACTCGCGGCCCATGGTTTCCAACAGGCTATTACCGGTCATCTCGGCCAGCGTCGCGTAAGGCACCGCCAGATAACCGACCACGGTCAGCACCCCGGCGATCAGAAAGACCCAAAACAGCACATAGGCCAGCAATGGACTGTGCAACTCGGTCTCGCTTTCTTCCGGCACCAGGTAATAAGCCGCGCCCATGAAGCCGAACAGCAGCCAGACGATTAACAGGTTGGTGTGAACCATACGGGCGACGTTGAAAGGAATCGCCGGAAACAGAAAATCGCCGATGACATATTGCAGACCGAGAATCAGTCCAAACAGAATTTGCCCGACGAACAGGCCAATGGCGGCGATGAAATAAGGTTTGGCGACCGCCTGGGATTTATAGGGCAATTGCAACATCAATTTTTCCTCAAGTTCAGTGGCGGAAGCGCTATCAACCCTGGATATTGGGCGGCCAGTTTTCGGTATTGATTTCCGAGGTCCATTTCAGGAACGCCACCAGATCATCCAGTTGCTGATCGGTAAAATGGAATTGCGGCATTTGGCGACGACCAGGGACTTTGGTCGGTTGCACCTTGATCCAGACTTTAATGAACTCCCCACCGCGCCGCTTGTACACATTACCCAGTTCCGGGGCAAAATAAGCCCCTTCACCGAGCAGGGTGTGGCAGCCAATGCAGTTGCGGGTTTCCCACAGCATTTTGCCGCGCGCTACCTCCGGCGAGGGCGTTTCGCCAGGAATGCGTTGCGGAATTTGTCGGATGGTATGGAAGGTCAGCGCCAGAAACAGCAGAATGAAAAATACGGTTCCGCCATAGAACATGTTGCGGGCCATAGCCTTGGTAAACATTGCGCTCATTTTCCCGGGTCTCCTTGATAGTCACGGCCAGGCGATGCGCGTCTTGCCCGCCGCTCAAGGATGCATTGTCCGGAGATACGCCGTCAGATTCCTTGACCCGCATCAAGGAATGCGCTTATAGCTTTTCCCGATGATCGCCGGATTTCCGGATTCCCCTCCTTGGCTAAGGAGGGGTGGCGCGTAGCGCCGGGGTGGTTCGGGGTGTCCGCTGATCAGTCGGAAAGACAATAACGTCGCTTGGCACCCGGTTAATTTCCACCGTCTGCCGGAAAGCCCTGTCTCTAAAACTCCGTAATAAAATTTTGATGTGGAACCCGCTTCTAGCGGGTTTAAGCTGACTGGAAGCCAGTTCCACTGCTTTGCTAATCGACCCTGACTACTCCCCCGCCACCATCCGCTCCACCCGCTGAAAACCACGGGGCAGCGGTTTACCACGTCGCCCGCGTTCGCCCGTGTAGCCTTCCAGATCAGCCAGTTTCAGCTTCATATCCCGCTTGCCCGCCGTGAGAATCAGGCTCTGGTCCGGCGACAGCAGGATCAGCGCTGTCAACCGCTCTTCGCCGGGCAGATCGATGATCTTATTGCCCTTGCCTTTGGACAGGCGCGGTAAATCTTTCACCGGGAACAGCAACAACCGCCCGCCACTCCCGACGACCGCCAGTCGATCCGTTTCCGGATTCGTCACCAGCAACGGTGGCCAAATCTCCGCCTTTTCTGGAACCGTCAGTATCAATTTGCCGGCCTTATTACGGCTGAGCAGGTCATCGAAGGCGCAAAGAAAGCCATAGCCGGCATCGGTCGCCAGCAGATAGAGGTCTTCGGGATTACTCAGTAACACATTGATAAACCGGGCACCATTGGGCGGACTGAGCTTACCGGTCAACGGTTCGCCATACCCCCGCGCCGAGGCCAGTCCCGCCACGGGCAGCGTGTAAGCCCGCCCGGTGGTATCCAGAAACACCGCCGATTGATTGCTGCGCCCCTGCGCCTGGGCCAGGAAACTGTCCCCGGATTTATAACTGAGCGCCGAAGCGTCGATTTCCCGCCCCTTGGCCGCTCGCACCCAACCCTTTTGCGACAGCACCACCACCATCGACTCGCTCGGCATCAAACTGGTTTCGTCCAGCGCCTGCGCGGGTCGCCGCTCGACCAACGGACAGCGGCGGAGATCAGCAAAACGTTTGACGTCGTCCTGGATTTCCTTGCGGATGAGGGTTTTCAACCGTTTTTCGGAACTCAGCAACTCCTGCAACTGCGTCTGCTCCTTGCGTAACTGATCCTGCTCGCCGCGCAGTTTCATCTCTTCCAGGCGGGCCAGATGCCGCAACTTGGTCTCCAGAATCGCCTCGGCCTGAATATCGGATAAGCCAAAACGGGCAATCAGTACCGGCTTGGGCTTTTCCTCAGTGCGCAGAATGCGGATGACTTCATCCAGATTCAGATAGGCGATCAGCAGGCCATCGAGAATATGCAGGCGCTGTTCGACCTGATTCAAGCGGAATTCCAGTCGTCGGCGCACGGTCATCACCCGGTAGCGCAACCATTCTTCGAGGATTTCCCGGAGATTTTTGACCTCGGGCCGGCCATCCAGGCCAATCATATTGAAATTCGCCCGATAGCTCTTTTCCAGATCGGTCGTGGCGAACAGGTGATCCATCAGCAAATCCACATCCACCCGGTTTGAACGCAAGGTCAGCACCAGTCGGGTGGGATTTTCGTGATCGGACTCGTCACGCAAATCCTCGACCATGGGCAACTTTTTATCGCGCATCTGGGCGGCGATCTGTTCCATGATCCGCGCCCCGGAGACTTGATGCGGCAGAGCGTTAATCACGATGTCGCCGTTATCCCGTTCAAAACGGGCGCGCAATCGCACCCCGCCATTACCGGTTTGATAGAGCTTCCGCAGTTCCTCACGGGGGGTAATCATTTCCGCGCCGCCGGGATAATCCGGCGCCTGGATAATATCCAGCAGCGCGTCCAATGTTGCGTCAGGATGATCCAGTAAATGAATGCAGGCCGCTGCAATTTCCCCGAGATTATGCGGGGGAATATCGGTCGCCATACCCACGGCAATGCCGGTTGCGCCATTCAGCAGCACATTTGGCAATCGGGCCGGCAGTAATACTGGCTCATCCAGCGTACCGTCAAAATTCGGCGTCCAATCGACTGTACCTTGAGCTAACTCGGATAATAACACTTGGGCAAACGGCGATAACCGCGCCTCGGTATAACGCATGGCGGCAAAGGATTTCGGATCATCTGGCGAACCCCAGTTACCCTGCCCATCGACCAGTGGATAGCGGTAAGAAAATGGTTGCGCCATTAATACCATGGCTTCATAACAGGCTGAATCGCCGTGCGGATGGTATTTGCCCAGCACATCGCCGACCGTGCGGGCGGATTTTTTATGCTTGGCCCCGGCGTTTAATCCGAGTTCGGACATGGCGTAAACAATCCGCCGCTGTACCGGTTTTAATCCATCGCCAATATGCGGCAAAGCCCGGTCGAGAATGACATACATGGAATAATCCAGGTAGGCTTTCTCGGTAAAAATTTTGAGCGGCACCCGCTCGGTAGCATCAGTCGTAAACAGGGCAAGTTCGGTCATTGAAAGCGATTTTATTCAAGTGTTTGAAAACAGTTCAGACAAATCAATCACGGCGTCTGGACAAAGACGCGGGGCAATTTTACCGGTACAACATTGACGCCGTTGCCGATATTCGCCATTCGCGGGTTCATGGTAGATGTCCAGTTGCCGGTTTTGCAGATCAAGCAACCAGACTTCCGGGATGCCATTCCTGGCATACAGTGGAACTTTGACATCACGATCATAACGGAGTGTTGTGTCAGCGATTTCAATGAGAAGCAATACATCTTCGGCGTGAGGGTGGGCGTTTCGGTAATAATCCGCTCGCCAACGCAGTATCGCAATATCCGGCTGTGGCTCTTCATAGCCACTGAGAACCACTGGACTTTGTCCAGCGACAATCGTTTTTCCATACAAGCAGTGCGTCAGAAAAGCCAACAAATAATTGTTATGTCCGGCATGATCACTGCCAATCGGTGCCATTTCAATAACCTCCCCATGAATCAATTCAACTCGTGAATCTTCATTCAATAGACCGACTTCCGCCATCTGGTGATATTCCGCCACGGTCCAGCGGTGAATTGATTGAAGAGGGGTTAATTCCTGTTCTGCCAATAATGCCGACATGTCAATGAATCCTCGTCGCCGTGATGCCGAAACTAGCAGGAATCCGGGCGTAAAAAGCCTGAATCTTTTCCTGTTCCAGCAAATCAAGCAATTGCTGCGCTTCTTCATCAGTAACAATAAATTCGACCTCTACCGTCAATGTCCCGGCCAGCTCGAAAAAATGATTCTCATGCAATTGATGATGGCGGCCAAATCCCGCCATTGCCCGAAATGCCGAACCGCCACGAATACCCATGCCATTAGCCTGCTCCAGTAGCCATTCCCACAACAATCGCCCGCTATGCCGCTGACTTTCCCGCAGATAAAATCTGAGAAATAAACCGTTCATCTTCAATCTCCAGCGTGTCAAAGACTCGATTTCAGGCACCGGACAAGATACGCACCGTCAACAAGCCCAGTGCCGTCATCGCCAGTGAACCGAGCAGATGCGCACTCGCTGCTGCCAGCGCCCAGCCGAATTGACCCTGCATTAGCAAAGTCACAATTTCGGCGGAAAAAGTGGAAAAAGTGGTCAGCCCACCCAGGAAGCCGGTGATGACCAACAGGCGCACCTCGGGCGGCAGGCTGGCGTTCAGCGAAAAATAACCGATGGCCACCCCAATCAGATAGCCTCCCAGCCAATTCGCGGCGAGAGTGCCTAAAGGTACGGTAGGAAACAGGGGATTCATCAACAGGCCGAGTTGCCAACGCAACACCGCGCCTAATCCCGCGCCACTAAATACGGCCAGCCCTGTGTAAAAGCCCATATCAACCCAGAAAGATTAGCAATAAACTTTGGATTGTAGCCAAATCGGTTGGAGGGCATTGACGATTCGCAAGTCCGATCCGGCGAAGTTGATTAAAATACAGGCTACTTGATAACCGTCATGGAGATTTAACTGTATGAACTTCGCTAAAAACGTCGGATCGGCTGACAAAATTGCCCGGATGATCGTGGGTGCCCTGCTCATTATCCTCGCCCTGATGGGACAAATCGGCGTCTGGGGCTGGATTGGCGTCGTCCCCATCGCCACCGCGCTCATGGGTTGGTGCCCGGCCTACACCCTGTTGGGCATCAAGACCTGCCCGACCAGCAACCCGCCAGCATCCAGTTAATCAGGCGGTTCAACTCCACTTCCCTTGCCGACTTGCCGGCAAGGGGAGTTATCAGGAAACAGCGACTATACCGTCGCCGGGCGCAACGCCGGTTTCCTGGGACGCCGTGCCTCCGGCTCCGGTTCCACGAAATCATGCGCTTCCCCCTGACGGAAGAAGTCCATTAAACTCTGCAATTCAAATGTCTGTTCGTTAATCGTCTGACTGGCGCTGGCCGCCTGGGCGACTAACCCGGCGTTCTTTTGCGTCATCTGATCCATCTGCAAAATCGCCTTGTTCACCTGCTCGATGCCCGAAGCCTGTTCACGGGTGGCCGCCGCCATTTCCGCCACAATATCGCTGACCTTCTTGACCGAACTGACAATCTCCCGCAGGGTTTCCCCGGATTGTCCGACCAATCGTCCGCCATCTTGAACCTTGGCCACGCTGTCGGTAATCAGCGCCTTGATTTCCTTGGCCGCATCGGCGCTGCGTTGCGCCAGCTTGCGCACTTCGCCCGCCACCACCGCAAAGCCCCGGCCCTGTTCGCCAGCGCGCGCCGCTTCCACTGCCGCGTTCAGTGCCAGCAGGTTAGTCTGAAAGGCAATTTCGTCAATAACCCCGATAATATCGGCAATCTTGCGGCTGCTTTGATGGATCGCGGTCATGGCGGATACCGTCTTCTCAACCACCTGTCCGCCCTGTTCAGCCTGTGTCCGCGCCGCACTGGCCAGTTGATTCGCCTGCCCGGCGTTATCCGCACTGTTTTTCACGGTCGACGTCAGTTGTTCCATGCTGGCGGCGGTTTCCTCCAGCGCAGCGGCTTGTTGCTCGGTCCGTTCGCTCAACGCCGCACTCTCCCGAGCGATTTCCTCAGCGGATGCGCCGACCTGATCAGTGGAGTGCATGACGTTATCGACAATATTCCGCAGTTGCTGGACCATGGCCTGCATAGCGATCAGCACCCGCGCGACTTCATCACGGCCCTTGACCACCAATTCCACACTCAGATCACCCTGGGCTACTCGTTCTGCGGCAGCGACCACCTGCTGAAGTGGGGTAATGATGCTGGCGGCGACCCATAACCCGCCAACGCCCATTACGATCAACAACACTAGCGTACTTCCGCCCATCCGCAAGGCATCGCGTTGGAATGCCTGGTCAATATCATCGATATAAACGCCGGTGCCCACCACCCAGCCCCACGGTTGGAAGCCCTGGACATAGGATAATTTGGCAACTGGCTTCTCCGCCCCTGGCTTTGGCCACAGGTAAGGGACAAATCCTGCGCCATCTCGTTTAACGGTCTCGACAAATTCAACAAACAATCGTTTACCGTTGGGATCCTTGCTCTCCCGTAAGTCTTTCCCGTCCAGTTCCGGCTTGATGGGATGCATGACCATGCGCGGGGTCATATCGTTGATCCAGAAATACTCCTGCTTTTCATAACGCAAGGACTTGATGGTCGCCAGCGCTGCTTTTTGCGCCTCCGCCTCACTCAGTGCGCCGGTGGTTACCAGCCCATGGAATCGACTCACAACACCCACAGCCGTTTCAGTTAGATGACGCAGTTCCTGCTGCCGGTCGCTGATCATCCGGTTTTTGAACTCATATAGATAAATGACCGTTCCAAAACACACCGCTATAAAAGCCACACCCAGCATGGCCCAGATGCGGGTGCCTATTTTGAACCGCATTAGAAAGTTATTCGCGCTCTTCATCATGCCTCCTCCGGCCAGGTCACCTATACCGCAAGCATGGTAGGGGGTTCCCGGCTCATTCGCTTTAATCGCGACCTTTGGTTATAAAAATCAGTCAGACTCTGTGGTGGATCACCTGCCTGGCAGGACGCCAACTTGGCCGTCTACCCACATGATTTCAGACACCATTAAGAGTAATTTTAGCTTGTTCAGTGAAATAGCAAGGAATGGCGGCAAAAAATGTGGAAAATGGCTTTTTAATATAGCTTTTGTAATTAATTAAAGACATTTTTCCGAGGTCAGGAACGTGGAATCCATGCATAAAGCGCAATGATCTTGCCGGAAATCCAGTAAATTTCTATCGTAGCTACCATTCTGACGCCAGACAATAATGTTGCGCTGCAACGAAAGATCGTTTATCATCTGTTCAGTGAATTTACCCTTCATAAGCAGGCTGATTTGATTATTTGTAATATTTTTTAATACATCAATTGGAGTTCATCATGAATCTTAAACATCTTGCGGTATTTTTTGGTTCCATGATCGTCTTCCTGGTCTCGGTATCGCTGTTTTCCCAGATTTCCGATCATGCCCATCAACTGATCAGCGAATTATTATCGCTGTACTCCGTCGGAGTGATTGCTGGTTGCGGTTTGGCCATCGTGTGGCTGATGGGCGAATTCGCCGGTCAGGATTGACCTCGGCAAGCTCTACGCAGTACCCCTCAATCCCCACTGGCCAGCACACCCTCAATATCCCATCGGCTGGCCAGTCATCTCTCCCTAAGTTATTTCCCTGGCCGTTTACTCACCCGTTTTTCCGGTCCCTTCCGACCCTGACTACGCGATGCGGGCTGGTGGTATGGATTCTCCCCCCCGCGAAATTCAACGCGAATGGGCGTCCCCCAAAGATTCAGCCGCTTGCGATAGAAATTGATCAGATAGCGCCGGTAGGTCTCCGGGACATGATCAATCCGGTTGCCATGAATGATTATCAGTGGTGGATTCTGCCCGCCCTGATGGGCGTAGCGCAGCTTGATGCTGTGGCCATGCACCAGCGGAGGTTGATGCGCGGCCAGTGCGGCTTCCAGAATACGGGTCAGTTCCGGCGTCGCCAGTTTGCGGGTCGCGGCAGCATACGCTTCCCGCACTGACCCCAACAGTTCGCCAACGCCGGTGCCGTGCAGCGCCGAAATAAAGTGGATTTTGGCGAAATCGAGAAAGCCCAGCCGCCGATCCAGATCGCGCTTCACCTGAGTTCGTGTATCCGCATCAAGGTGATCCCACTTGTTGACCGCAATCGCCAACGCCCGGCCACTATCCGCAACCAGCCCCAATAGACTGGCGTCCTGATCGCTAACACCCTGTCGGGCATCCAGCACCAGTACGGTGACATGGGACTGTTCAATGGATTGCAGGGTCTTAATGATACTGAATTTCTCGACAATCTCATTGACCCGCGCACGGCGGCGCACTCCAGCGGTGTCGATCAGCAGATAACGCTGACCCTCGCGCTCGAATGGCGCAGCAATGCTATCGCGAGTCGTACCCGGCAAATCGCAAGCCAGCATCCGCTCATCACCCAGCAACCGATTGACCAGCGTTGATTTACCGACATTGGGCCGACCCACCACGGTCAGCCGAATGATGCCGTCCGGTTCTTTGGACTCTACCGCATCGTTGGCTTCCTCATCGCCCGGCAACGCCGCCAGCACCTTCTCTATGAGCGCCTCGATGCCCTGATTATGCACGGCGGCGATAACGTGTAGATGCTCCAGCCCGAGGGTATGGAAATCGGCGCTGAGCAGGTCGGGATCGCGATGCTCGGCCTTGTTAATCACCAAATGTAGGGTTTTACCAGCGCGGCGCAACTGGCTAACAATCTCTTCATCGGCTACGGTCAGCCCGGCGCGGCCATCAACCAGCAGCAACACGGCATCGGCTTCCTCAATGGCCCGCCAGGCCTGACGCGCAACCAGACCATCCATCCCGGCCTCCTCGCCGGTCAAACCACCGGTATCCACCACCATATACGGCTGCGGACCGCGCTGACCGAGGCCATATTGCCGGTCGCGGGTTAAACCCGGGATATCCGCCACCAGCGCGTTGCGGGTGCGGGTCAGGGAATTGAACAAAGTCGACTTGCCGACATTCGGTCGGCCAACCAGAGCAATAACAGGGAGCATGAGGAACCAGAGATTAAAGGCTGAACAGCATGGACCCCCGGGAGAATCATCGCCAGGGGCGGGGAAATTTTTCCTTATTTGGGCAACTGCCCGACGACCCCCTCCACGTAGTAATTCATCTTCAGTAAAGCCGCATCGTCGAGAACCGCGCCGGGGGCAACGACTTGGCCACCACCCTGCGCCGCCAGCGGTCCCTGAAAGGGGTGCAACCGGCCAGCCATTATCGCCTGTTTGCGTTCTTCAACCAGCGCCGCCACTTCCGGCGGTACTGCCGGATTCAAGGGCGCCAGGCCCACCATGCCTTCTTTCAATCCCCCCCAGACATTACCGGGAACCCATTGCCCCTCCAGCGCCTGCTGCACCTTTTTGCGGTAGAAATCTTCCCAATGGTGAACCGCGGCAGTCAGTTGCATCTTCGGCCCGTACTTGCTCATATCCGAGTGATAGCCCATTGACCACACACCCTTTTCCTCGGCAGTCTGCACCACGGCGGTGGAATCGGTGTGATGGGTCAGGATGTCCGCGCCCTGACTGGCCAGGGTCAATGCTGCCTCGCGCTCCTTGCCCGGATCGAACCAGGCATTGACCCAGATCACCTTGACCTGCGCTGCCGGGTTGACGCTGCGCATTCCCTGAGTGAAGGCGTTAATGCCCATGATGACTTCGGGAATCGGGAAGGCGGCGACATAACCGGCTATGCCGGTCTTACTCATTTTAGCGGCGACAATTCCCGCCAGATAACGCGCCTCGTAGTAACGCGCTGCGTAAATACCGACGTTCGGCGCTTGCTTGTAGCCGGTGGCGTGTTCAAACATTGTTTTCGGAAACTGCTTGGCCACCTTCAGCGTGGGATTCATGAAACCGAAAGAGATAGTGAACACCAGTTGATGACCGCTGGCGGCGAAATCGCGGATGACGCGCTCGGCGTCCGCACCCTCGGCAACGCTTTCCACATATTTGGTGCGTACCCGGTCGCCGAATGCGGTTTCCACCGCTCGGCGACCCAGATCGTGTTGATAGGTCCAACCGGCATCGCCAATCGGGCTGACATAAACAAAACCGATTTTCAACGGCAATTCCGGTTTCTCACTGGCGACCGCGCTAGTCAATGACGTTAACAGGCAGGCGGCCAGCGCAACTTTCAGTAGAGTGCGGCGAAACAGATTCATTGAGCAGATTCCTTAAGTTGTAATGCGGTCTCTATTACGGCTGGCACCTTCCCACTCCGCCAGCACCCCTTCCAATTCATCGAGCGCCACAATTTCTGCATCCGCCTGTGGCCCGCCAGGCCAGTCCCGTCCCGTCCGATTGACCCAGACCGTGCGGAACCCGGCCCGAGCCGCGCCGAACACATCATGTTCCGGGTCATCGCCGACATGGACAATTTGTTCAGGCCGCACATTGAGGCGTCGGCAGGCTTCCGCGAACATCGGCAATTCGGGTTTGGCGGCACCGACGTCGATGGCATTGAGGGAGAACACGAACAGGTCATCCAGACCGATCAGCCGCAGGTCAGCATTGCCATTGGACAGCGACGCCAGTGGATAGCGCTGGCCCAGTCGCTCCAGCGTGGGACGCACTTCAGCAAAGGGTTCCACCGCATTGCGGGCGATAAAGAACACGGCAAAAGCGCCTTCTACATCAAATTCCTGATAATCGGCCCGGTGCGCCGCCAGCATCAGCGCCGCCTTGCGCAACCCGGTGCGGTCATGGGCCAAATCAGGACGGGCGGCGCTCACTTCGCTGGCCAGTTCCCGCAATTCCAGTGGCGTGAACCGTTCCGGGATGCGGGGATAGCGCACCGCCAGCCAGTCATGCAGCAACGCCTCAGCGCGTTCCACCACCGGCCAGACATCCCAGAGCGTGTCGTCCAGATCGAAGGTAAGGGCTTTAATCATCAAAGTGTGCGTAAGCCCCGTTCCAGATCGTGCTGCAAGTCCGCCACATCTTCCAGCCCCACCGAAACCCGCACCAGTCCCTCGCCAATCCCGGCGCGTTGCCGTTCCTGGGGCGTCAACCGCCCGTGTGTGGTCGTCGTCGGGTGAGTAATAGTGGACTTGGCGTCGCCCAGATTGGCGGTAATAGAAATCAGCCGGGTGTGGTCAATTACCGCCCAGGCCGCATCCCGCCCGCCGCGCAAGTCAAAGGACACGATGCCGCCGAAAGCGCTTTGTTGCCGCTTCGCCAACTCATGCTGGGGATGCGACGGCAAACCGGGGTAGTAGACCCTCTCTATCGCCGGTTGACCCTCCAGCCAGTGCGCCAATTGCAAAGCGGATTCGCTACAGGCGCGCATTCGCAGATGCAGCGTCTCCAGCCCCTTGAGGAACACCCAGGCATTGAACGGACTCATGGTCGGACCGGCAGTGCGCAGGAAGCCGAAAATATCGACGCCGACCCGCTGTTGATCGCCGACCACTGCACCGCCCACGCACCGGCCCTGACCGTCCAGATACTTGGTTGCGGAATGAATCACCAGGTCCGCGCCGAATTTGAAGGGCTGTTGCAGGGCCGGGGTGCAGAAACAGTTATCCACGACTAGCAAAATACCGTGGGCATGAGCCAGATCCGCCAGCGCCCGAATATCGGCCAGTTCCATCAACGGATTCGATGGCGTTTCCAGATAGAACAGCCGGGTTTCCGGGCGAATCGCCGCTTCCCAGGCCGCCAGATCCGCCAGTGGCACATAACTGGTCGCCACGCCGAACTTGCTCAGATACTGGTTAAACAGCGACAGGGTGGTGCCAAATACGCCACTGGCCGAGACCAGATGGTCACCGCTTTTCAGCAGGGTCATGCAGGTCGCCAGAATCGCCGCCATCCCGGAGGAGGTCGCAATACAAGCAGCGCCGCCTTCCAGCGCCGCCAACCGGTCCTGAAACATCCGCACCGTCGGGTTGGTGAACCGGGAATAAATGTTACCCGGAATCGCGCCGCTGAACCGGGCGGCAGCTTCGGCAGCGTTGGCAAATACGAAACTGGAGGTAGGAAAAATCGGCTCGGCGTGTTCGCCTTCCGGGGTGCGGGTCTGGCCGGCGCGCACGGCCAGCGTGGCGAAACCGGGATCGGGAAAATCGTCAAAATCCATGGGGGCAGTGTCCAGCAGGTTTTACGCGGCAAATTTCAAGCGTTGTTGTGCAGATCAATAATCGCGTTATCGGCGCTGTCATCGGCGTGCTGGGCGGCGTCGGAACGTGCGCTGGCCAGATCGTCCAGATAAGCCTGATCAATATCGCCGGTGACGTATTGACCGGTAAAGCAAGACGCATCGAAACCCTGGATGGCCGGATTACCACGCCGCACTGCTTCTTCCAGGTCGAATAAATCCTGATAGATCAGGTGATCAGCGCCAATCGCCTGGGCGACTTCTGCTTCGGAACGACCGTGGGCGATCAGTTCATGAGCAGCAGGCATGTCGATGCCATAGACGTTGGGATAGCGCACCGGCGGCGCAGCGGAGGCGAAATACACCCGGCGGGCACCCACATCGCGGGCCATGCGGATAATTTCCCCGGATGTGGTGCCGCGCACGATGGAATCATCCACCAGCAGCACATTTTTACCGCGAAATTCCAGGTCAATGGCATTGAGTTTTTGACGGACTGATTTCTTGCGGGTTTTCTGTCCGGGCATGATAAAAGTACGGGGGATGTAACGGTTTTTGATGAAGCCTTCCCGGTATTTAATGCCGAGAATCGACGCCATTTGCAGGGCGGCAGTGCGACTGGTATCGGGAATGGGAATCACCACGTCGATATCCTGATCCGGCCAGTCCCGCAGGATTTTTTCGGCCAGATATTCACCCATGCGCAGCCGGGCCTTATGTACGGAAACCTGATCCATGATGGAGTCCGGCCGGGCCAGATATACGAATTCAAAAATGCAGGGCGAATAACCCGGATTTTCCGCACATTGGCGGGTTTGCATCCGCCCATCGACATCGAAAATCACCGCCTCGCCCGGCGCCACATCGCGGATGCGTTGAAAATCCAGCGCATCCAGCGCCACACTTTCCGACGCGGCCATGTATTCCATACCGCTTTCAGTTTCCCGACGGCCAAACACCAGGGGGCGAATGCCATGCGGGTCACGGAAGGCGACCAGTCCAAAACCGACGATGAGCACAACAGCGGCATAAGCGCCCCGGACCCGCCGATGCACCGCCGCGACCGCTGCGAAAATGTCGTCAGCGTCCACTGATAACCGACTGCGCTGTTGCAGTTCGTGAGCGAAGACGTTGAGCAGCACTTCCGAATCGGAATTAGTATTGATATGGCGCAAATCGGAGCGGAACAGTTCGCTTTTAAGCTGCGCCGAGTTGGTCAAATTGCCGTTATGGGCCAGGGTAATACCAAAGGGCGAATTGACATAGAACGGTTGGGCCTCGGCGGAATCGGCGCTGCCCGCGGTCGGATAGCGCACATGGCCGATGCCAATATTGCCGTACAGATTACGCATGTGGCGGGTACGCACCACATCACGAATCAGCCCATTATCCTTCCGCAGAAACAGGCGGCCATCATGGCAGGTCACAATCCCCGCGGCGTCCTGGCCCCGGTGCTGAAGTACGGTTAAACCATCGAACAGACTTTGATTGACCGGACTCCGGCCCGCGATGCCAATGATTCCACACATGAGCGCTACCCTCGGTGAACGAAGCTAGGGAAACCGAACATGCTGACCCAGTTCCGGGGGCAGGAAACCACGCAGCCAAAGTGCGCCTTCCTGGAAACGGCTCAGCAGTTGCGATTGTTGCCACCAGGGATCATTCGGCAAAGGCGTAGCTCCCGCAGCCAGCACCAGCACGACGATAATTGCCGCACCACGCGCTACGCCGAATACTGCCCCTAATAAGCGATCCGTGCCGGTCAGGCCGGTGGCGTCGACCAGGTAGGAGGCGAGCAGGCCCATGAGTCCGCCGATCAGCAAGGTGGCGAGAAACAGCCCGCCAAACGCGGCAGCGAGCCGCAAGGAAGGGACTTCGATATGCGGCGCAAGATGCGTCGCGCCACTTTCCGCGAAGAGAAAGGCGATGGCGAAGGCAGCGATCCAGGTCGCCAGCGAGATCACCTCGCGCATCAGGCCGCGCCACAGGCCGATTAGCATGGAAAGGGCGATCAGAGTGACGATGCAGTAGTCAGCCCAGTTCATTGATTTGTCCGTGACTATCGAGCCGTGTGTGGCCATAAATCCTGAGAGCGTACTTGACGGATCACACGATACTGAATCGTATATTTAGGTAGATTTTTTATCTCATCTAGCTCAAAATTATTATCCGCTGCGTACTGATAAAGCGCCAGCCGTGCTTGTTCTTCATCGGGATAGTCACCGAGAAGTGCTGGCGCTCGATGACGATCTATTATAGGTGAATCAGTTAGTTTAGACGGAAATAAGCGGCTTAGTTCTAAAATTGTTTTTCCCTCGTGCTGATGGAGTAAAAAATAGTATTTTGAATCGTATGTTTGCATTGTTGATTCTACTGACTCCACAGTGGTTTCGGTCGGAGTCAGTGGGGGATTATTCGTGCCTATCTTAGCCTCTAACAATTCAACGCGATCCTGTAATACCAAGATCAGTTGCGCCATTTCAAACAGTAAGTCTTGATAGCTGTCCTCAGAAAGCGACTGACACGGATTGATGAGAAAGTCTCGCAAGTTCATACGGTTTATCCTAAAGAGTTTGCCCTGGTAGGCGCGTCAAGCTCCCTGCCGTCTTGGCAGAAAGCTTGGACAATAGAGCGCAGTGGCAGGGGTTCAACGCCAGACGCGCACCTGGTACATCGGGCGGCCGCCGACCATAATGCGATCCACCTCGGCCCGAATATTGCGGCTGCGATATTGATCGCGCACGGCAAAGGCGTTTTCCTGGATCGCGTAACTGCCGGCCACCGAACCGCCACTGGCTGGCGGCGCAGGGCTGGCTGACGTCGGCTGACGGGGCGGTGGGGGTGGCGTCGGGGATTTTTCAGCCCGGGACACCAGTTCCAACTTGGGTAACGCGGGCGGTTTAACCGACTGCGCCTGGGCATTACGACGGGCGGCTTCGGCACGAGCCGCTTCCGCACGGGCGGCAGCGGCCTGGGCATCGCGGCGGGCAGCTTCGGCCTGGGCATTGCGGCGAGCCGCTTCCGCACGAGCGACTTCGGCGCGAGCGGCTTCGGCAGCACGAGCGGCTTCCGTTTGTGAAGCGGTTGTGGGTCGGGTTTCCGAGGGTGGCGCTACTCGGGCTTGAGCCGCTTCCCGGCGATCCGCCTCGGCTTCTGCAGCGATGCGACGCTGAGCTTCCGCTTGGGCGCGGGACTTGGCAGCTTCCGCCTGAGCCGTGCGACGAGCCGCTTCGGCCCGGGCTTTGGCAGCGGCGATGCGTTCGGCTTCCGCTTTCGCCTTGGCTTCCTGGGATTGACGTTGGGCGGCGTCTTCCTGAGCTTGCGCCGCTTTAGCGGTGTCAGCCGGAATCGCTGGCTTTACAGGTGCCATCGTGGCCACCGGTGGAACGGGCGCTACTGGGACAACGGTTTCAGTGATTTCAGCAACCGGCGCTGGCGGGGTCGCTGACGGGTCCGGGATCGGCGTTGGCACTGTGGGTTGGGGTTGTGAGAATGTCAGCGCTGGCGGTGTTGGCGGCTGAGTCGGCAGGGCCGGGGGTTGAGTCGGCGGCGCTTCCAGCATTTCCGGCACAAAAAGAACCGCCAGCGCCGCAATCACAGCGACGCCGACGAGGCGTTGGGTCAAACGATTGTCCAAAATCAAGCCTCCCATGATGGCGGCAAGGGGGGATTCAATCTCCAGGGCTGGCTGGCCAGCACTGGAGCAACAGTGTGAAAGGAACCGAATACGACGATGCGGTCACCCGGAACGGCAGCAGCCCGTACCATTTGGCAAGCATCCTGAATATCAACAAGGGCTTCGGCCTGAGCACCCTTCGCCCAGAGTAGCGAGGTCAATTCAGCGCTGGTCTGTCCGCGTGCCCCATCCAGCGTGACCGCATACCAGGTATCAATAATCCCCGTCAACGCCGCGATAATGCCGTCCGCATCCTTGTCGGCCAGTAGTCCAAAGACCGCTAGAGTTTTCCCCGTCACCGGGCGCGCCCGCAACTGGTCGGCCAGCACGGCAGCGGCGTGTGGATTGTGAGCGACATCAAGAATCCATTCAACCGGGCCGGGGATAATCTGGAATCGTCCTGTTAATTCAACGTCACGCAATCCGGCATGGATCGCTTCAGGCGGGATGGGCAGACGATCCCGCAGACTGGCCAGAGTCATCAGTGCGGCGGCGGCGTTGCTCAATTGATGGTCGCCGGCCAGTGCCGGGAGCGGTAAATCGTTAAGGTGCGATTCGCCCGATTGCCAGCGCCAGGTGGAGCCGGTGCGGGCGAAATGATAGTCACGATTCACGCAGAGTAACTGCGCGCCAATCCTTTCGGCGTATTTCAGCAACCGTGGCGGCGGGTCAGGATCAGCGCAAATAGCGGGCTGTCCGGAACGGTAGATACCGGCTTTTTCATAACCAATACTGTCGCGATCCGAACCGAGCCAGTCGGTATGATCGAGGGCGATACTGACCACCAGCGCTGCGTCGGCGTCGATGACGTTGACCGCATCCAGTCGCCCCCCCAGCCCGACCTCCAGCACTGCCACGTCAATGCCGACTTCCCGAAACAGTTCCAGCGCCGCTAATGCGCCAAATTCAAAGTAAGTCAGGGAGACATCGCTCCTTGCGGCATCGATGCGGGCAAACGTCCGGCAAAGCGCCGCGTCGTCCACTGCCACGTCATCGATGCGGATACGTTCGTTGTAACGCAACAGATGCGGGGACGTGTAAGCCCCGACCCGGTAGCCGCCCGCCCGCAGGATAGCGTCCAGGACAGCGACGCAGGAACCCTTACCGTTAGTGCCCCCGACGGTGATCACCGTATAAGTGGGCGGTTCCGGTTGCAGACGGCGCAGCACGGTTTGCACCCTCTCCAGACCGAGGTCAATGGTGCGGGGATGCAGGGTTTCCTGCCAGCGGAGCCAGTCGTCCAGGGTAGTGAAGCGCATGGGTTGGGTCGGGATATAGAGGGCAGGATTAGAAAGCGAGGACATCACGGCGGGTCAGCATCGCCAGCAGACTGGCCACTCGGTCGCGTAATTCGCGGCGATCCAGAATCATATCGATAGCGCCGTGCTCCAGCAGAAATTCACTGCGCTGGAAGCCTTCCGGCAGTTTTTCACGCACGGTCTGCTCGATGACCCGTGGCCCAGCGAAACCAATTAACGCTTTCGGTTCAGCGATATTAATATCGCCGAGCATCGCTAAACTAGCGGAGACGCCGCCAGTGGTCGGGTGAGTCAGTACCGAAATGTAGGGAATACCATGTTCGGCCAGGCGGGTCAGTGCCGCACTGGTTTTGGCCATTTGCATCAGTGACGTCAAGGCTTCCTGCATCCGTGCGCCGCCGCTGGCCGTGAAGCAGATGAACGGGATGTGTTCATGCAACGCGGTTTGCGCCGCCCGGACAAAGCGTTCGCCGACCACTGACCCCATTGAACCGGCCATAAATTCAAATTCAAAAGCGGCAGCGACCACCGGCATCCCTTTCAACAAACCGCGCAACGCGATCAGCGCATCTTGCTCTTCAGTGGACTTTTGCGCCTGCGTTAACCGATCCCGGTATTTCTTGCTGTCCTTGAATTTCAGAAAGTCCGTGGGTTCGATGTCTTCGCCGATTTCCATCACGTCCTCTTCGTCGAGAAAATGCAAGAGACGTTGACGGGCGCTGATGGCCATGTGGTGGTTGCACTTGGGGCATACCCGCAAATTGCGCGCAAGTTCAGCGCCATACAGAATGGCGCTGCACTCTTCACATTTGCTCCAGAGTCCTTCCGGCATCTGGTGCTTGTTGCGTCCGTCAGTGCGGATCCGCGTGGGAACGAGTTTTTCGTACCAGCTCATGATGTTAAGACGTTAGGGCGCTGAGGGAAGAATACGGGTCCACTACCCACTAGGAACGACTATCCATCGCCAGGCGCATCGCGGCCAGCAATTCCGCTACTTCCTGCCGCATCCGCTCCGGGTCATCCGCCAGTTCTGCCGCTTTACTGACCAGGGCGCTACCGACCACCACCGCATCCGCCACTTCGGCAATCGCCGCAGCAGTCGGCGGGTCTTTGATGCCAAAGCCCACGCCGAGGGGCAGATCGGTATGGGCGCGGATCATCGCCAGTTTTTCAGCGACTTCAGCGACGTTCAGGGCAGCGGAACCGGTGACGCCCTTCAGGGAAACGTAATAGAGATAGCCCCGAGCTAAATCAGCGGTCTGGCGAACGCGCTCAGCGGTACTGGTAGGCGCCAGCAGGAAGATAGGATCAATCCCGGCATCGATCAGCGGTTCGGCCAGTTCAGCAGCTTCTTCCGGGGGTAGATCAACGGTGAGAACGCCATCGACGCCTGCTTCGCCAGCGCCAGCAACAAAGGCGGCGTAGCCCATACTCTCAATCGGATTGAGATAGCCCATCAGCACCAGTGGCGTTTCGGCGTCGGTCTGGCGGAATTGCCGCACCAGATTCAGCACGCCGCGCAGCGTCATACCCTGTTTGAGCGCTCGTTCGCAGGCTTTCTGAATGACCGGACCATCGGCCATCGGATCAGAAAAGGGGACGCCCAGTTCCACGATGTCCGCGCCAGCCGCGACCAGAGCATGTAACAGCGGGACGGTTTGATCAGGATGCGGGTCGCCAGCGGTAATATAGGGAATCAGGGCCTTGCGACCGGTGCGGCGCAATTCCTGGAAGCAGCGGGTGATGCGATTCATTTCGGTACAACTCTTGGAAGCGGTATCAACGCCCCTCTCCAGTGTGCAAAAGAGGGGTTTAACGGGAAGAGGGCTATAACTGAATCCCTTCCAGCGTGGCGACGGTATGAATATCCTTGTCGCCGCGCCCGGACAGGTTGACCACAATGCGCTGATCCGGGCGCAGGGTCGGAGCCAGTTTCGTCACATAAGCCAGGGCATGACTGCTTTCCAGCGCCGGAATAATGCCTTCGGTGCGGGTGAGATCATGGAAAGCGCACAGGGCTTCTTCATCGGTGACCGCGACGTAGTGCGCCCGGCCAATATCTTTCAGCCAGGCGTGTTCCGGGCCAACGCCGGGATAGTCCAGACCCGCTGAAATCGAGTGGGTTTCGGTAATTTGGCCGTCGTCATCATTGAGCAGATAAGTGCGGTTGCCGTGCAGGACACCGGGCCGGCCTGCGCACAGCGTCGCGGCATGGCGTCCGGTATCGATGCCCGAACCCCCGGCTTCAACGCCGTAAATGGCGACGTCGCGGTCATTGAGGAACGGATGGAACAGGCCAATGGCGTTAGATCCGCCGCCGACGCAGGCGACCAGGGCGTCGGGCAACACCTGATACTCGGTCAGCATCTGTTCACGCGCTTCACGGCCAATCACCGCCTGGAATTCCCGCACCATCAACGGGTAGGGGTGGGGGCCGGCCACCGTGCCAATCATATAAAAGGTATCGTCCACATTAGCGACCCAATCGCGCAACGCTTCGTTCAGGGCGTCTTTCAACGTGCGCGAACCGGAAGACACCGGTTGCACTGTAGCGCCCAGCAAGCGCATCCGATAGACGTTCAGCGATTGGCGCTGAATATCTTCTTCGCCCATGTAGACCACGCATTCCATGCCCAACCGGGCGGCGACGGTGGCGGAAGCCACACCATGTTGACCGGCACCGGTTTCGGCAATCAACCGGGTTTTGCCCATCCGTTTGGCCACTAGCGCCTGACCGACCGTGT
>JAUPTV010000097.1 GCA_030917925.1 Pseudomonadota bacterium | reverse complement strand
GTCGGTTCGCCAATCAGCACGCCGAAGTTGCGCCGGACATAGTTGATGATGGCTTCATCGAACCGGTCGCCGCCGGTGCGTACCGCGCCCGCGTAAACAATGCCATTCAGGGAAATGACCGCCACTTCCGAGGTGCCGCCGCCGATATCCAGCACCATCGCTCCACACGCTTCTTCGACCGGGATGCCCGCGCCAATCGCTGCCGCCATCGGCTCCGGGATCAGATAGACCACTCGCGCCCCGGCCCCCATGGCCGATTCGCGGATCGCCCGCCGCTCGACCTGGGTGGAACCGCAGGGAACGCTGACCAGCACCCGGGGACTGGGATTGAAGAATTTGCGGGCATGCACCTTGCGGATAAAGTGCTGAAGCATTTTTTCCGTAACCGTGAAATCCGCGATCACCCCATCCTTCATCGGGCGGATGGTGGACAGATTATTGGGGGTCCGCCCCAGCATTCGCTTGGCGTCAGTGCCGACCGCGGCGATGGTTCGCACCCCGCGCACCGGATCCTGATTGATAGCGACGACCGAGGGTTCATTGAGCACGATGCCGGCACCCTGAACGTAAATCAATGTGTTAGCCGTTCCCAGATCAATCGAAAGATCGTTGGAAAACTTGCCGCGCAACCATTTGAACATGTTGTCGAAAGTCCAGTTCGTCAAAAGAGGCCAATGCTAACAAGCAGGGGAGTTATGAGCAAGTCGGCTAATTATGATAGGGTTGCGTTTTTGAATTCGCCGCGAGGAGAACCTGTACGATGTCGCTGGGAATCGCCGAAGTCGCCAAAATCGCCCATCTGGCGCGACTGGCCATCCGCAAGGAGGATGCGCCGGCTTATGCTCATAATTTATCGGCCATTCTGGAACTGGTGGAACAGATGAACGCCGTAGACACAACCGGGGTGACGCCAATGGCGCATCCGCTGGATATGGCGCAGCGCCTGCGCATGGATGTCGTGAGCGAGGCCAATCAGCGCGAGCTTTTCCAGGCCATCGCGCCCCGCGTGGAAGCCGGATTGTATCTGGTGCCCAAGGTGATTGAGTAAGGAATGGCCATGCATAAGAAAACAATAGCCCAACTCAGCGCCGGTCTGGCCGCTGGCGAGTTCAGCAGTGAAGCATTGACCCGCGCTTTTCTGGAGCGGGTGGAACGGTTTAATCCGCAACTGAACGCTTTTATTACCCTGACTGCGGAATCAGCGCTGATTCAAGCGCGGGCGGCAGATGAGCGTCGTCGGCAAGGCGCGGCGGGTCCACTGACCGGCGTTCCCATCGTCCACAAGGATATTTTCTGCACCCAGGGCGTGCGCACCTCCTGCGGTTCGCGCATTCTGGATCGCTTCATCGCCCCCTATAACGCGACGGTCGTTGAGAAATTCAACGCTGCGGGCGCAGTGATGCTGGGCAAGACCAACATGGACGAGTTCGCCATGGGGTCGTCCAATGAAACCAGTTTTTATGGGCCGGTCCGTAATCCGTGGGATCTGGACGCGGTGCCGGGCGGATCTTCCGGCGGGTCGGCGGCGGCAGTTGCAGCGCGGTTGACGCCGGGCGCGACGGGAACGGATACCGGTGGCTCCATCCGCCAGCCTGCCGCCCTGTGTGGCATTACCGGCATCAAGCCCACTTATGGCCGGGTGTCGCGCTGGGGGATGATCGCCTACGCTTCGAGTCTGGATCAGGGCGGCCCGATGGCGCGGACTGCCGAAGATTGCGCGTTGTTGCTGGCAGCGATGGCCGGTTTCGATCCCCGCGATTCCACCTGCGTGGACCGTCCAGTTCCCGATTACGCGGCGCTGCTGGATCAGCCGCTGACCGGGTTGAAAGTCGGGTTGCCGAAGGAATATTTCGGTGAGGGGCTGGATAGCGCGGTGGCCCAGGTGGTTGAAGAAGCCATTGCGGAATACCGGCGATTGGGCGCGGAAATTGTGGAAATCAGTTTGCCGAACAGCCATCTGGCGATTCCTGCCTACTATGTGGTGGCTCCGGCAGAGTGTTCCTCGAACCTGGCGCGGATTGACGGGGTGCGTTATGGCCATCGCTGTGAAAATCCAAAAGATTTGCAGGACCTGTACACCCGTTCGCGGGCAGAAGGGTTTGGCGCGGAAGTCCAGCGCCGCATTCTGGTCGGCACATTTGCTTTATCTGCCGGTTATTACGATGCCTATTATCTGAAAGCGCAGCAGATTCGCCGGTTGATCAGCGATGATTTCCGGCGGGCGTTCGACCAGGTGGATGTCATCATGGGGCCAACTTCGCCAACCGTCGCGTTCAATCTCGGCGAAAAAGTGGATGATCCGATCACCATGTACCTGTCGGATATCTACACCATTGCGGTGAATCTGGCCGGATTGCCGGGGTTGTCCCTACCGGTGGGCTTTGTCGGTCAGCGGCCGGTGGGCTTGCAACTGATCGGCAATTATTTCGCTGAGGATCGCCTGCTGAATGTGGCACATCGCTATCAGCAAGTCACCGATTGGCATTCACGCGCCCCGGCAGCCTTTGCCTGATTCCTCCCCTCTCCCATTGGGAGAGGGGCCGGGGGTGAGGGCGCTTTGCTTTCAGAATCAAAGGTTACGCAACATGATGGAATGGGAAACGGTTATCGGGCTGGAAATCCACGCCCAACTCGCCACGAAGAGCAAGATTTTCTCCGGCGCTGCAATCGCTTACGGCGCAGAACCGAATACGCAAGCTTGCGCGATTGATTTGGGGATGCCGGGCGTATTGCCGGTCTTGAATCAGGACGCGGTGCGCATGGCGGCGATGCTCGGGCTGGCTATCGGCGCACAAGTGGCTCACCGCTCCGTGTTCGCCCGCAAGAATTACTTTTACCCGGATCTGCCCAAGGGCTATCAGATCAGTCAGTACGAATTGCCGGTCGTCCAGGGCGGACACCTTACGGTCGATTTGGAGGATGGCTCCAGCAAAGTCATCGGCATTACCCGCGCCCATTTGGAAGAGGACGCCGGTAAATCGCTGCATGAGGACTTCCAGGGTCTGTCGGGCATTGACCTGAATCGCGCCGGAACGCCCTTGCTGGAAATTGTCTCCGAACCAGAGATGCGCTCGGCGAAAGAAGCCGTAGCGTATATGAAGAAGCTGCATCAACTGGTGGTTTATCTGGGTATCTGCGACGGCAATATGCAGGAAGGCTCGTTCCGCTGTGACGCCAACGTGTCGGTGCGGCGCAAGGGCGCTCCGCAGTTCGGCACCCGTGCCGAGATCAAGAATCTCAATTCCTTCCGCTTTGTGGAACGGGCGATTGACTTCGAGGTGGAGCGGCAGATTGATCTGATTGAATCCGGACACAAGGTGGTGCAGGAAACCCGGCTGTATGACCCGGATAAGGGCGAAACCCGCTCGATGCGCAGCAAGGAGGAAGCGAATGATTATCGCTACTTCCCCGATCCGGACTTGTTGCCGCTGATCGTGGATGAGGCGTTTATCGAAGCCGCCCGCGCCGCCTTGCCGGAATTGCCGGATGCGAAGAAACAGCGATTTGCCGAACAGTACGGGCTGTCCGGCTATGACGCGGGCGTGTTGACGGTCAGCCGGGAACTGGCGGCGTTTTACGAAACCGTCGTAGCCTCGCTGGGCAGCGAGCCGAAGCTGTGCGCGAACTGGGTGATGGGGGATTTTTCGGCGTTCCTGAACAAGGAGAACCGCGAGATTGCCGACAGTCCGGTGAATGCGGAACAACTGGCCGGGCTGTTGCGGCGGATTCAGGATCGCACGATCTCCGGTAAGCTTGCCAAGGACGTGTTTGAAGCGATGTGGGCCGGTGAGGGTGATGCGGATACCGTGATTGAGAAGCGCGGCCTGCGGCAGATTACCGATACGTCCGCGATTGAAAAGGTCATTGACGATGTGATGGCTGCCAGTCCCGACCAACTCGCGCAGTATCGCGCCGGCAAGGACAAACTGTTTGGCTTCTTCGTCGGCCAGGTGATGAAACTGTCCAAGGGTAAGGCGAATCCCCAGCAGGTCAATGATTTGCTGATGGAGAAGTTAAAGGGTTGATTGGGTTGAGAACGTAGCTGCGTTGGAGAAATTGACCGATGCGTTGCCCCGAATGTAATCACAACCAGAAATCGCGGGAAGGTTCCCGTTGTCAGAAGTGTCGCTATCAGTTCGTGTTCTACAGCAAAAGCGAGCCGATCCGTGACTTTACGCTCCGGCAAATCATCCAGCGCCTGTCGGATAATGGCGAATACGCCTTTACCGCGACCCAGTTGGCTTTGGAGATTTGCCGGGTCTGGCGCAAAAAAACCTTCGGCGCAATCGGTTGCAGCGTCATTGCCCTCATCCTCAGCGGCATCGTCGGGGTGATCGCTTTCACGCAATGGGGCTGGATCGGTCTGGCGTTGGCGCTCCTGACGATCCAGCCGCTGGCGTTCTGGCTGGGGCGGCGCGGTAAGAGCGCGCTATCGGTCGATAAAGCCTGCAAGGTCATCAAGCAATATCACCAGATTCATCCCATCCGCGAACTGGCGGACGGCGCAGCGTTTCGCCAGTCGCCCCCAACGACCGATTTCCAGGACCCCCACTACGCGCCAGAACGCATTCTGGTGGTGGAACGCGATGAACTGGTGGATCTGCTAATTCGCAACCGCTTTCACCTGACCGCCAAAGCGGTGGTGGTCAGTCGTTCCGGTTATCCCGAGCGGGTATTCGCCGCCTGCCAGGAATTTCTGCGCCATCACCCCACAACCCCGGTGATGGTGGTTCACGACGCCTCACTCATGAGCTTTGCGCTGACGGCGCAACTGCGGGCTGATCCCCAATGGCGGTTCGCTAGTTCGCGCCTGTTTGATCTGGGCATTTCCCGCGATGCGCTTAATAGTGGATCTTCAATTCCCTGGCTACCGGTGAATGCCTTGCGGGGCGCAGGCATTATTGGCGGCCATTCTGAAAAAAGGCTGCGCGCCGGTTACCGGGTTCCCCTCGATTACGTCGGTCCGAAATCGCTGATCAATTTGTTGAGCGCTGCGGTAGTCGACGGGGTATTGCTGCTGGCCCCGGAGATTCTGAACGGGAGCAGCGTCGGTGTGGAAGTGGATTATGGCTGATGTGGACTGAGCGGCATAAACCACCCTCACCCCCGGCCCCTCTCCCACTGGGCGAGGGGCGTTTTCACAGTCGCTGAGATCATCGGTAATGTCCTGTTTATTTGGCTATTGTGGCCCGCCCGCTGAAGGTTTGCTGGCGCGGATGGCGGCGCTGTTGACCCATCGTTGTCCGCTAGGCTGGGAGCGCACCGGCGGCGTCACGGCGACCGGGGATGATGTCGAAATCGGTCATGGCCGCGCCGCCTGGAATCAACCCGCCCAACTCGCCCGGCATACTCAAGATCAGCTCGGTTATGGCGGTGTGCTGTTCAATCTGGATGATGTCGCAACGCCCGCTGATCCGGCGCTCCCTCCGGCGCAACGGTTGCTGACCGCGCTGAGTCGGCGTGACCAGACTGAAACCGGTTTGGAAGCCCTGAGCGGCGCGTTCGTGCTCGCGGCGCAGATCGGCGATACCCTCTATCTGCTGCGCGATCCAGCGGGCGTTAAAGTCCTCTACTGGACTGTTCACGCCGGTCGATTGCTGTTCGCCAGCGAGATCAAGGCGCTATTTGCCGATCCCGCTCTACCTCGCCGGATGCGCGCTGGCGGCTTGCCCGAATACCTGACCTTCAGCTTCGTCCCCGGCACCCGAACCCTGTTTGAAGGTATTGAAGAACTACCGCCCGGCTCGATTCTGCAATTTCGCCAGGGTCAGGCGCGGGTACGGCGGCATTTCTGCTTTGAGGAATGGGAGGACGCCGATCAAGGGAAACCGGTGGACTACCCGGCGCTGGTCCGCGAGGCGCTGGAACAGTCGGTTGCGGAATGCCTGGTTGTTTCTCCAAACCGCCTGCCTGCCTTCTTCCTGTCCGGCGGCATCGACTCCAGCGCGGTGCTGGCAGTCGCCGCCCGGCAACAACCGGAGGCCCGTTTTCCCACTTTTTCCGCACACTTCGGCCCCGAGTACGCCCGCGAGAACGACTTTGTGCAACTGATGGTGGATCGCTACCATCCAGATCATCACTGGCTGGAAATTCGTCCCGGCGGTTTTTTGGAACAGTTGCGGGAGATTATCTGGCGGCTGGACGATCCGATTGGCGACCCGGTTACTGTTCCCAACTATTTGCTGGCGCAGGCGGCGTCCCAAGTTGCGGATGTGGTGTTGAATGGCGAAGGCGGCGATCCCTGTTTCGGCGGCCCCAAGAATATCCCGATGCTCATGGCCCGGCTGTATGGTCCTTTGCCGGGGGAACCGTCAACCGGTTGGCTGGAGCGCAATTATCTGCGGGCCTTCCAGCGTTGCTATCAGGATTTACGCGCCCTGCTGAATCCGGATCTGCTGCGGGAAGCGGGCGGTGAAGAGGCGCTGATTGGGTTGCTGGAACCTTACTTTCAAGCACCCCGGCCACGGGATTTCGTCAACCGGTTAATGGGTATCAATATCCGGCTCAAGGGTGCCAATCTGATTCTGGTCAAGGTCGAAAAGATGAGTTCAGCGCATGGATTACTGGCCCTGCCGCCGCTCTTCTCCCGGCGCATTATTGAAACCAGCATGAGGTGTCCGCCCGGCGTGAAACTGGAAGGGGCGGTGGAAAAGAGCGTTCTCAAAAAAGCGGTGGGGGATCTCGTGCCGGAACCGATTATCGCCCGGCCCAAATGCGGGATGATGGTGCCAGTACGTTTCTGGTTTCAGGGGGACATGCGCCGCTACGGACAGAAACTGCTATCCCGGCAACAGATTCAACGCGACGGTCTGTTCAACCCCGACTATGTGGAACGCCTGCTGAACTATGAAATGGAAGGCGTTCCCGGTTTGCGGCACGGCCTGAAATTATGGATGCTGATGACCTTCCTGCTCTGGC
>JAUPTV010000096.1 GCA_030917925.1 Pseudomonadota bacterium | reverse complement strand
AGGTCAAGCGTTCCGAAGATTTCGACCCGGAAGAAGCCACGCGCTGGATTGAAGGTCTGGACCGTATCCATCAGCAACGCGGCATTCTGCGCGGCTTCGATCTCTCCGCCACACCGTTTGCCCCGACCGGCAAGAAAAACACCGAAGAAGCCTTGTTCCCCTGGGTACTGTCCGATTTTGGCCTGTACGACGCCATTGAAGCCGGACTGGTCAAAACCCCGCGTGTGGTGGTGCGCGACGACGCTTTGCCGGATGCGAAAACCTACCGCTCCAAACTATTCCACCTCTACAACGATTCCGAAGTCAAAGATAACCTCAACAGCAAGGCTCAACCACACGAACCGCTGCCGCCCTTGGTGCAAACCGCCTACACCATCTTGTCCAATGACTGGAAGAACACCCTGGAAGATTGGCAGCGCCACGGCCACACCATCCCCCCGGTCATGCTGACGGTCTGCAATCGCATCGAAACCGCCCGGCGCATCGAACACTACTTTGTCCAGGGCGATTGCCACTACCCGGAACTGCACGCCCCTCACCGCACGTTACGGGTCGATTCTCAGGTGCTGACCAAGGCCGAAGGTGGCGAAACCGCCAAAACCGATAAAGCTTATGAAGAACGGTTGACGAGCATTATCAAGGCGGCAGACATTCCAGCCACGCGCAAAGCCGAATTGTTGAACCTCAAAAAAGAGGAGCAATTACGCGCCATCGTGGACTACATCGGCAAGCGCGGCATGGCCGGTCAGGACATGCAAAAAGTCATTTCCGTCGCCATGCTGTCGGAAGGCTGGGACGCCAAGAACGTCACGCAAATCATGGGACTACGCGCTTTTACCAGCCAGATGCTCTGTGAACAGGTGATCGGTCGCGGTTTGCGGCGCGTCGCTTACGAATTCGATGAAGACGGTTTGCTGCTGCCAGAATACGTCAACATCTTCGGCGTGCCGCTGCCCATTTTTCAGGATGTCAGCGACATCGGCATCGCGCCGCCGCCGCCCAAAGCGAGTACCGAAATCACCGTGCGGGAAGATCGCGGTACGTATGCAATCCGTTGGCCCAATCTGCTGCGCATCGAAACGGTCATCAAACCGGTGTTGATTCTGGATCATGCCCAGATCGACGATCTGGAACTGGCTCCGGAAACCACGCCGCTAACCGCCGAACTGGCACCGATGCTGGGCGGCGAAACAGATTTATCGAAAATTCAGGAGATTGATCTCACTCAATCCGCACGGGATTTTCGCCTGCAACGGGAAATCTTCCGCGCCGCCCGCAAACTCTATGAGCGGATTCACGGCCCGCATTGGACCGGCAACCGCGAATATCTGGTGTTTCAACTGGTGCGCATCGTCGAAGACTTCATCGCCTCCGGGAAGCTGCTCATCCCCAGCCTGTTCCATCAGGAACCCATCCGTCGGCGCATTCTGATCGCGTTCAACCTGGATCGCATCGCCGAACATCTTTACCGCTTCATCCGCCTGCACAACCAGGAACGGATCGAACCGATTTTTGACCCGGATCATCCCATTGGCTCCACTGCCGACCTGCGCCCATGGAGTACCACCCGGCCCTGTCATCCCACCCAAAAATCCCACCTGAGTCATACGGTGTTTGACAGCGCCTGGGAAGCGGCAGAAGCCTGCGCCCTGGAACACAGCCCGCTGGTGAACGCCTACGCCAAGAACGATCATCTGGGCTTTCACATTCTCTACCTGTTCAACGGCGTCAGCCGCAAGTTCTTCCCGGATTTCCTGATTCGCCTGAGCAACGGCAAAACCCTGATTCTGGAAGTGAAGGGTCAGGACAGCCAGCAAAACCAGATCAAACGGGATTACCTGAACACCTGGGTCAAAACCATCAATCAGCACGGCGGTTTTGGCGAATGGTGTTGGGCGGTATCACGGGAAGTCACGGATATTCACGACCTTCTGGCCAAGCATTAGCTTTCCGGATTCCCCTCCTTGACCAAGGAGGGGTAGCAATATCAACTCATTACCTGGCTGGGTAGTGCGTCGGCTCGGCTAATGCAGCGCGCTACCCAGCTCGTCGGCGCGTACCAACACATCGTGAATGCTCATATGGAGCGGGATTGCGGGATTGACATGGTGCCAGGCACCCGCAACCGTCTCGTATTTTGTGTGCAACCGCGAGTTCATCACGCCGAACCCGTCCCACTCACCCAGGAACTGGATCGCTTTATCAAAGCCGTCGGGTAACTCGACCACAGCGCCAGTGGTGATTACCCGGATGGCCTTGGCCTTCTGCAGGGCCGCCGGAGAGCCAGCGACCGCCAGCGCCTCCAGCGCGGTGGCGATGCTGAGGCAACCTTTGCTATGGCCCAGCAGGATCTGAATCTCCCGCTCCTCGTCCTGCAACAGCCGGAACAGCGTGTCGGAATCCGGGCTGCCAGCGAGCGCCGCCACCGATGCCGTAGTCTCAATCGCATGGGTGGCCTGGGTGTCGACCAATGGCTCGAGCAGCGTTTTGCCGACCGCCCGCCACTGGTGGAGGTACTGTAGGAGTTGCTTTTTGGCTTCCAGGAAGAACCAGCCGCCCATGCCCTCGGCGAGCAGGTCGGTCATGCCGTAACCGGCGACGATGGCCCCGACCGGCTTTTGCACATGATCGGCTAGGTTGCGAGCGAAGGCCGCCGCCCCGAAGTCGGAGCTTCCCACGCCGGCGATGGAAAAATGGCGCAGCAACTGGCCAGGAGCGGCGCGCAAGGTCGGATAATCGGCGTACTTGACGATGCTCAAGTCGCCACGCGACCCCTGCGGGTACACGACCAGGATCGAACCTTCAAGGTTGGTTTCCTGCGCCAGAAAATCACGTTCCTTCTTACTAAGCGCCCCTACGTCATAAAACAGTTGGTCGATCTGGGTGTTGCGTTGCTTGGTGAGAGTGAGAACAGGCAAGTTGACAGACGTCATACTCAGGAACGGCGGGAGGAAATCGGACGGATTGACAGTGGATTGCGGGGTAGGGATATTCATTTTAATCTCCTGAACTTACAAAGTAAAAGTAGCGTCAGTGATTTAAGAAGCTGTCTGAAGACACCCATCTCCCATGGGAAGAGGGATTCCTGGACAGTTTTTTAGGGTGTCAATACCTAACTGTTGGTACCTGGGAACCCAAATGAAGTTGAATAGTTTTATAGTTGTATTCAACTGTAGTTGGTTCGGGTTTTCAATCCAGTTAACGTCAGTTAATTGGCCCTCAGAAAAATCACTGTCTAGCGTATAGGTTGTGGGTAAGCCTGACCTTCTTTCGTGACCATAACGATGGTCGCTATCAGCAATCCAGTTATCCTAGAGTTCATTCAAGACCCACCTCACGATAGGCTTTTTTAAAATTACCCACAAAAAAACAGGACTACTTCCCGCAACCTTGATGTAGGTTGCTCTGTCATTTATAAAACAAAAAAACCATAAAATCTGTCAGCAATTAACCATAAAATTTGTCAGTGATTGACCTACAGTGTTCTTAAATGCTGTCTAAAAACTCCCCTCTCCCACGAGGAGAGGGGGGCCTGGATAGCTTATAGCGCAAACGTCGTTTTCAACGGAGCATCCCTACACACATCCAGATTCTGCCCCCGATCCCGCAGCGCATGATCCATCAGCACCATCGCCACCATCGCTTCGGCAATCGGCGTGGCGCGAATGCCGACACAGGGATCATGGCGGCCCTTGGTCACCACCTCCACCGACTCCCCCTGAAGATTGACCGTCCGGCCCGGCAACCGAAGGCTGGACGTGGGCTTTAACGCCATACTGGCGACCAGATCCTGCCCGGTGGAAATTCCGCCCAGCACACCGCCGGCATGGTTGCTGAGAAAACCCTCCGGGGTTAGTTCATCGCGATGCTCGGTCCCGCGCTGTTCCACACAGGCAAACCCCGCCCCAATCTCCACGCCTTTGACCGCATTAATGCTCATCAACGCATGAGCGATGTCCGCATCCAACCGGTCGAAAACCGGCTCGCCCCATCCCACCGGCAAGCCACTGGCCACCACCGTCACCCGTGCCCCGATGGAATCGCCCGATTTGCGCAAGGCATCCATAAACTTCTCCAGTTCCGCGACTTTATCCGGGTCCGGGCAGAAAAATGGATTGTTATCCACCTCCTCCCAGACCACTCTGGCCGGACGAATCGGGCCAAGCTGGGCCAGATAGCCGCGAATCTCCACGCTATAACGCTCGCGCAGATACTTCCGGGCAATGGCACCGGCTGCCACCCGCATCGCTGTTTCCCGCGCCGAGGAACGCCCGCCGCCCCGATAATCACGCAGGCCGTATTTATAATGGTAGGTATAATCGGCATGACCGGGCCGGAAACGGTCCATAATCTCGCCGTAATCCTTGGAGCGTTGATCGACATTCTCAATCAGCAAACCCATCGGCGCGCCAGTCGTGCGTCCCTCAAACACCCCGGACAGAATGCGCACCGCATCCGGCTCGCGCCGCTGAGTGGTATGCCGACTCTGGCCGGGCCGACGACGATCCAGATCCCGCTGTAAATCCGCCTCAGTCAGTTCCAAACCGGGCGGACAGCCATCAACAATCGCGCCCAGCGCCGGGCCATGACTTTCGCCAAACGTCGTTACGGTAAATAATTTGCCAAAGGTATTGCCAGACATATAAAAATGGTCCTGTAATCATTAAAGGTACAAAAATTGCTTTGATGCTTGAGGAATATTTTGCCGTTTCCCGCACGATTTCCTAAAGTTCAAGCCACCCGATTCATCACCCATTGAGTCCGCTTTCAGAGCGACCACCCTACGGGACTCCAATATGCAAATTCCAGGTTATCAGATCGAGCGCGAACTGGGGCAGGGCGGCATGGCGATTGTGTATCTCGCCTTGCAGGAGTCGCTGCATCGCCATGTTGCGCTCAAGGTCATCAAACCTGTATTGACCACCGATGAGGAATTCGCCCAGCGCTTCCTGCGTGAAGGGCGCATTATCGCCCAACTCAGCGATCCGCACATCGTGACGGTTTATGACATCGCCTCCCACGAGGGCACCTATTATTTATCGATGGAATACCTGCCGGGCGGCACCCTGCAACAACGCATTCGCAATGGCTTGCCCTTACCGGAAGCACTCTCCATCGCCCAGGCCATCGCGGGTGCCCTGCACTACGCGCATCGACGTGGCATTATTCACCGCGACATCAAACCGCAAAATATTCTGTTCCGCGAAAATGGCCAAGCGGTGCTGACCGACTTTGGCATCGCTAAAACCCTCGGTGCCAACACCATCATGACGCGCACCGGCCTGTCGCTCGGCACCCCGCGCTACATGAGTCCTGAACAAATCCGGGGTCAGAACGTCGATGCCCGCGCCGATTTATACAGCTTCGGCGTGCTGTTCTACGAAATGCTCACCGGCAACGTTCCCTACAATGCCGAAGACAGCTTCGCGCTGGCCATGATGCATGTGACAGCGGCCATCCCCACGTTGCCGCCGCCCTTGAGCCGCTTCCAGCCGTTACTTAACAAATTACTGGACAAAGACCCGGAACAGCGCTTTCAGAGCGGTGAAGAAATTATCACCGCCATTGCCGCCAGCGATTCTGGAGCCTTCAAACTATCTACCGGCAACCGTCCGGCGTCGCCAAGCCGGGGACTCGGCTGGAAAATCGGCGTACCTGCTACGATTTTGGTAAGCGCGGCGCTCGCCGGCGGTTACTGGTTTCTGTACCCGCCTGCTCCGCCGGTCACGGAACCGCCCGTCATCGCGACGCTGGAACCGCCCGTCGCTGCAACACCAGAGCCGCCCATATCTCCACCTCCGGTCACAGCGACTCCAAACCCACCGCCGGTTCCTCAACCGCCCGCCGCCGATACTGAAGCGCAGGAACAACAGGCCGAAGCGCAGGAACAACAACGGCAAGCGCAGTTACAGGCCGAGCAATTTATGGAACAGGCCC
>JAUPTV010000095.1 GCA_030917925.1 Pseudomonadota bacterium | reverse complement strand
CGGGATGAATGGAATGATAGACGAACCAAGCCGGCGCATGATGGTCAATCCCCGCTAACCCTATGGTTTTTTCAGCCACTTTCTTCTATTTGCACAATACTCCGGGAGAATCCCCATGCCACAATTGAAACAGCCTTTCTGGCTGATCGCCGCCCTGGCTCTGTTCTGGGCGGCTTCCGCTTCGGCAGACAACTATCCTGACTTCGTCACCCTGGTTGATCAACACAGCCCGGCAGTGGTCAGCATCAATACCAAATCGGAACCCAAAGAGAAGGAACGTTCCTGGCGCGGCCACCCGCAGATTCCTGAAAATACCCCCTTCCATGACTACTTCAAAAAATTCTTCGAGCAGATGCCCGAACTGCAAGCGCAGCCGAAATCTTCAGTCGGATCAGGGTTTATCATTTCTCCAGACGGCTATATCGTTACTAACGCCCATGTTGTTGAAGACATGGACAGCATTATTGTCGGTCTGAACGACCGGACCGAATTTCCGGCGCAAGTCATCGGCAAGGACAGTCGCAGTGACATCGCCGTCCTCAAAGTGAAAGCGGACAAGCCTCTGCCCACGGTCAAAATCGGCGATATCAGCAAAGTCAAGGTCGGACAATGGGTGCTGGCCATTGGCTCGCCCTTTGGTTTCGAGCGCAGCGCGACACAGGGCATTATCAGTGCGGTGGGCCGCAGCTTGCCCAGCGATAATTATGTGCCCTTTATCCAGACCGACGCCGCCGTCAATCCCGGCAACTCCGGCGGTCCATTGTTCAATCTCGATGGCGAAGTCATTGGCGTCAATTCCCAGATTTACAGCCGTTCCGGGGGCTATCAAGGTCTCTCGTTCGCCGTGCCGATTGACGTGGCCATGGACGTTGTTGATCAGCTCAAAACCGGCGGTAAAGTCAGTCGCGGCTGGTTGGGCGTACTGATTCAGGAAGTAACGCCCGAACTAGCCCAGTCCTTCAATCTCGACAAACCGCGCGGCGCACTGGTCGGTCAGGTGCTGCCTGACAGTCCGGCGCAAACGGCAGGTATCCAGGTCGGCGACATCATCGTTAGTTTTAATGGCCAATCAATCAATCAATCCCGCGAATTGCCGCCGCTGGTGGGTCGCATCCGGCCCGGTGCCAGCATCCCGCTGATCCTGGTTCGTGAGGGCAAAGAGCAGACGTTGACCATCAAGCTGGAAGAATTGCCCGAAGACGCCAAACAGGAGAAAGCCATTGCAGTCCCGCCATCGCGGGGTCGGCTGGGCCTGTCGGTGACGGAACTCCCCGCTGATCAGCGGCAAGAGGGTACGAAGGGCGTCTGGGTGAAAGAGGTCAGTGAAGGACCGGCAGCCAACGCGGGCATTCGCGCCGGCGACATCATTGTCCGCCTCAACAACGTCGAGATTAACGATCCAGCGCAATTCGCGGAACAGGCCAAACAATTGCCTGCCGGTCGCCCAGTCCCGGTGTTAATTAAACGCGACAATGGTGCACTGTTCCTGGCGCTGAATATTCCTGAAAAGGAATAATTTTTTAATGTGAAACCTGCTTCCAGAGGGTTTAAGCCGGCTGGAAGCCGGCTCCACTGCTTTGCTAATCAATCAGTTAGTTTTTAACAAACCTCTTAGCCAGTCCAGCAGTCCCTGCCGCGCCACTTGAGTACTCTCCGCATCGCGGCGACCACGGTACTCGACTTGCCCCGCTGTCAGATTGCGCTCGCTGATCACGACCCGATGCGGAATGCCGATCAACTCCATATCCGCAAACATCACGCCGGGCCGGGCGTCGCGATCATCCAGCAACGCCTCCATCCCTGCCGCCAGCAATTCCTGATACAGCGCCTCTGCCGCTTCCCGCACCGCTGCGGAACGACTCGCGCCTATCGGCAGCACGGCGACCTGAAACGGGGCCATCGCCGCTGGCCAGATAATGCCGCGCTCGTCATGGTTCTGCTCAATCGCCGACGCCACCACCCGCGATACGCCAATGCCATAGCAGCCCATGGTCACGGTCGTCGGCTGGCCATCCTCGCCCAACACCTCGGCTTTCAACGCCGCGCTGTATTTGCAGCCCAGTTGAAAGACATGACCGACTTCAATACCCCGCGCAATCGCCAGCGTCCCCTGCCCGTCCGGACTGGGATCGCCAGTGACTACGCTGCGCAGGTCAGCGACCAACGGCTCGGGACAATCGCGGCCCCAGTTCACCCCGGTTAAATGCCAGTTATCTTCATTCGCCCCGGTGACGAAATCCGCCATTTTCGCCACTGTCCGATCCGCAATCACCACGCCGTCAAAGCCGACCGCACCCAGTGAACCGGGACTGGCACCGAACGCTATGCGGATCGCTTCGGGACTGGCGAAGGCCAGCGGTTCCCGCACCTGCGGCAGTTTGGCGGCTTTAACGGGATTCACTTCATGATCGCCGCGCACCAGTAGCAGGACCGGCTTCCCCTCTTCGCCATCGACCACGACCGCTTTCACGGTTCGCTCGGCAGCAATCTTCAAAAAGGCGCAGAGTTCCTCAATGGTTTTGACCCCTGGCGTGTGAACGCGGGTCAATGCTTCACCGGGTGCAGGACATTCACCCACGGGAGCCAGAGCTTCGGCCATTTCTACATTAGCGGCATAGTCGCTGCCGGTGGAAAAGGCGATGGCGTCTTCACCCGATTCAGCCAGGACATGGAACTCATGAGAATGGGCGCCGCCGATGCTGCCGGTATCCGCCAGCACCGGACGGAAGGTCAGGCCCAACCGGGTGAAAATCCGGGAATAAGCCTCGTACATCGCTTCATAGGTCTCTTGCAAGGACGCCTGATCCAGATGAAATGAATAGGCATCCTTCATCAAAAATTCCCGTGCCCGCATGACTCCGAAGCGTGGCCGCACCTCGTCGCGAAATTTGGTCTGAATCTGGTAGTAATTGATCGGTAACTGCTTGTAGCTCTTGATCTCGCGGCGGAACAGGTCGGTGATGACCTCCTCGTGCGTGGGTCCGAAGCAGAAATCGCGGTCATGGCGATCCTTGATGCGCAGCAACTCCGGGCCATATTTCTGCCAGCGGCCCGATTCCTGCCACAACTCCGCCGGTTGCACCGCCGGCATGAATAATTCCAGTGCGCCGGTGCGGTTCATTTCTTCCCGCACCACCGCTTCGACCTTGCGCAACACGCGCAGACCCAGCGGCAACCAGGTGTAAATGCCGGCGGCGAGCTTGCGGATCAGCCCGGCCCGCAGCATAAGTTGATGACTGACCACCTCGGCGTCAGCCGGGGTTTCCTTGACGGTGAACAGCGGAAAACGAGATAGGCGCATGAATCGGCTCTAGGCAGTGAGAAATCAGGGGTTGCAGAAATAATCGAGGTCTTTTCTGGCCTTTTGCAACTCGGCCTCGCGCTGCTGGGCGTCCAGCGTCACCTTGTTGCCCTTGGCGTCGGGCCGCACCACCGGACGATCTCCCTGTAGCACCTCGACATTCTTCCGGGCGATTTCGCAATTCCTGGCCCGCGCATCCTGGACTTCTTTCTGCGCCTGCTCCTGCTCCTCCTGGGTCTTGGCTTCCTCCTCAGCCAGTTTACGGGCCAGTTCCTCCTGTTCCTTGGCCAAATCCTTAGTCTCAGCACCTGGCGCTACACCACCTGATTTGCGCACCGTTTCGTAGGGGATGCCACCCGGCGGCGGCAATTCGGAGTACTTGGGCTGACCCTGCTCGTCAGTCCACTTGTAAATTAATTGCTGAGCCTGGGCGGCGGTCATCAATCCGCAGCTCCCGGCCAGCAGAATGCACAACAGCGTTCGTTTCAACATAAAACCTCCCCAGTTCAGCCTTTCTCTTGAGAGCGGGATTTTGCTGGAAAATAAAGTTGTGTAGTATAGCCGGTTCGCAAGACCCGCGCTTGGCGTGTGCTGGCGATTTTTATGACCGGTTGCGCTCGCCGGGCGCTACCCCTGCCGTGCGGCGGCAATCCCGCCTGCCATGGCCCCGGCCAGGCTACTGATGGACCGATCATGAAACCCGGTGCTTCAACGAGGATTTGTCTTGCTGGTGTACCCTGTTCAACCTGTTTTGCTGACGAGGAACTCCCATCGTGGAACCGATTACTGGTGCTGAAATTCTGGTCCGTTGCCTCAAGGATGAAGGCGTGGAATATCTGTTTGGTTATCCGGGCGGCTCCGTCCTGCATATTTACGATGAACTCTACAAGCAGGAGGCCGTCAAGCACATTCTGGTGCGCCATGAGCAAGGCGCAGTTCATGCCGCCGATGGCTATTCCCGCGCCAGTGGCAAGCCCGGTGTAGTGCTGGTGACGTCCGGCCCCGGCGTCACTAATGCGGTGACGGGCATTGCCACGGCCTACATGGATTCCGTGCCCATGGTCATCTTTTCCGGCCAGGTGCCTACCGCCCTGATCGGCAATGACGCCTTCCAGGAAGTCGATACGGTCGGCATCACCCTGCCCTGCGTCAAGCATAATTTCCTGGTCAAGGATGTCCGCCTGTTAGCCGAGACCGTTAAAAAGGCTTTCTACATCGCCATGACCGGCCGCCCCGGTCCGGTGCTGGTGGACCTGCCCAAAGACATCACCATTACCAAGACCGACTATCACTATCCGAAGAAGGTCAAGCTGCGCTCCTATAGTCCGACTGTGAAGGGCCATGCCGGGCAAATTCGCAAGGCCGTGGACATGATCCTGTCGGCCAAGCGGCCCATGCTCTACACTGGCGGCGGGGTGGTGCTGAGCGACGGCTCGGCGGAACTGGTGGAACTGACGCAACTGCTGGGCTACCCGATTACCAATACCCTGATGGGGCTGGGTGCGTATCCGGCGACCGATAAGCAGTTTATCGGGATGTTGGGTATGCATGGCACCTATGAAGCCAACATGGCCATGCATGAGTGCGATACGCTGATCGCCATCGGCGCACGCTTTGATGATCGGGTCACGGGCAAACTCGAAAAATTCTGCCCGACCGCCCGCATTGTTCATGTCGATATTGACCCTTCGTCGATTTCCAAGAACGTCAAGGTGGACATCCCGATTGTCGGTTCGGTGCCAAACGTGCTGCGCGCCATGATCAACGTTATCCGCGATGAAAAGCTCAAGCCGGATAGCGAAGCGCTGGCCGACTGGTGGCGGCAGATCAACGAATGGCGGAAGATGGAATCCCTGCGCTACAAGCCCAGCACCGAAGTCATCAAGCCGCAGTTCGTGGTGGAAAAGCTGTATGAGGTCACTAAAGGTCAGGCGATCATCACCTCCGATGTCGGCCAGCATCAGATGTGGGCGGCGCAGTACTATCTGTTTGACCGGCCCCGGCAATGGATCAACTCGGGCGGTCTCGGCACCATGGGATTCGGCCTGCCAGCGGCGATGGGTGCCAAGTTCGCCTTCCCGGATCAGGATGTGGCCTGCATTACCGGCGATGGCAGCATTCAGATGATGTTGCAGGAACTGGCGACCATGAAGCAGTACAACACGCCGGTCAAAATCATCAATCTGAATAACGGCTACCTCGGCATGGTGCGGCAATGGCAGGAGTTCTTCTACCAAAAGCGCTACTCCATGACGTACTTCGAGGCGCTGCCGAATTTCGTCATGCTGGCCGAAGCCTATGGTCATGTCGGTATGAAGATCGAGAAGCCGGGCGATGTGGAAGGGGCGTTACGCGAGGCGTTTGCGATGAAGGATCGGACGGTGTTCCTGGACTTCATCACCGATCCCGAGGAGAACGTTTTCCCAATGATCCCCGCGGGGGGTGGCCAGAATGAAATGCTGCTGGCCGAGCGCGATGATATGGTTTCGACTCATGAAGAAGGGATGGTGTTGGTGTGAACAATAGCAATCGTCATATCATTTCCATTTTGATGGAAAACGAGTCCGGCGCACTGTCGCGGGTGGCCAATCTGTTCTCGGCGCGGGGCTACAACATTGAGAGCCTGACGGTCGCGCCGACCGATGACCCGACCCTGTCGCGGCTCACGCTGGTCACGTCGGGGAATGAGCAGATCATCGAGCAGATTGTCAAGCAGCTCAACAAGCTGATCGATGTGGTCAAGCTGATTGACCTGACTGAAACCGACGCCATTGAACGCGAGTTGATGCTGGTCAAGACCAAGGCGACCGGCGGTGAGCAGCGGGCCGAGATCCACCGGCTGGCCGAGATTTTTGATGGCCATATCCTTGATGTCACCGATGCAACCTACACGATTGAGCTGACTGGGCGCAGCGAGAAGCTGAATAACTTTCTGAATGCGATTGAGAAGGACGCCATTCTGGAAGTGGTGCGCTCCGGGACGACCGGCATTGCGCGTGGCCAAAAAGCGCTGCACGTCTGAATATCCGGTTAGCGTCTTAAATCCAGGCTACCCTGGCAGAAATGCTGGGGCAGTCTGATGAGGAACCTCTATTCAAACTTGAAAAACCATGTCTTTTAGTGATTACAAAACCCTGTCTCAAGTGCAACAGGAATATCAGATCAAATATGATGAAGGGACTTTCATCGAAAAAAAATTGATTGTCCCAACCGATAGTTTTTTCACTGAATTCAACTTCAACATCAGGACGATGGATGCTTTTTCTTCAGAAGCCGCCCGCTGTGAATTGCTCATTTTCCCGATTTTACGCGAAGTTTATAAAAACCGTGCAGCAGAAATTACGTTGTGGATTCAAAAACCGATCAGCTATGACGAAAAACTGAGCGGAACGCCGGATTATCTGTTCGCCAAGCGTTCACCATTAGGCAAAACCGTCCTGGAATTACCATTGCTTGCGGTGGTGGAAGCCAAAAAGAGTGATTTCGAACAAGGTTGGGCGCAATGTCTAGCCGAGCTGGTGGCCATGCAGAAACTGAACGGTAAAGCCACAACGACCGTTTATGGCATCGTCACTGATGGCAAATACTGGGAATTTGGCCAGTTGATTGAGGCGTTATTTACCAAAAACCGGGAAAGCTTTTCCATCGATGATCTGCCGGAACTCTTCGGCGCATTGGATTTTTTACTGAGCGCTGCCAGCCAGCCAACCTGAAAGGTGTTATCAAAAATGAAAGTTTATTACGATAAAGACGCCGACCTGTCCCTGATCAAGGGTAAGACCGTCACGATCATTGGCTATGGCTCCCAGGGCCATGCTCACGCCCTGAACCTGCGCGATTCCGGGGTCAAGGTGATCGTCGGCCTGCGACCCGGTTCGGCCTCGGCCATGAAAGCGGAAACTGCCGGGCTGACTGTCAAGCCACTGGAAGATGCGGTCGCCGCCGCCGATGTCGTCATGATTCTGGCACCGGATGAGCATCAGAGCGCCATCTACCGGCAGATCGAGTCCCAACTCAAGCAGGGCGCAGCGCTGGCTTTCGCCCACGGCTTCAACATTCATTTCGGCGGCGTCGTGCCCCGCGCTGATCTGGACGTGATCATGATCGCCCCCAAAGGCCCCGGTCATCTGGTGCGCTCCACCTATACCCAGGGGGGCGGCGTACCTTCCTTGATCGCGGTCGCGCAGGACTCTTCGGGACAGGCGCGGGACATTGCGCTGTCCTACGCTTCCGCCAATGGCGGCGCACGCGCTGGAGTCATTGAAACCACGTTCCGTGAGGAGTGCGAAACCGATCTGTTCGGCGAGCAAGTGGTCTTGTGCGGCGGATTGACCGCACTGATTCAGGCCGGGTTTGAGACCCTGGTGGAAGCCGGTTATGCGCCGGAAATGGCCTACTTCGAGTGCCTGCATGAAGTGAAGCTGATCGTAGATCTAATCTACGAAGGCGGCATCGCCAACATGCGCTACTCGATTTCCAATACCGCTGAATACGGCGACTTCAGTCGTGGCCCGCGCATTATTACCGAAGACACCAAGGTGGAAATGCGCCGGATTCTCAAGGAAATCCAGACCGGCCAGTTCGCCCGTGAATTCATCCTGGAAAATCAGGCCGGCGCACCGGTGCTGCGAGCCAATCGCCGCATCAGCCGCGAACATCCGATTGAACAGGTGGGCGAGCGGCTCCGGGGCATGATGCCGTGGATCAAGGCCAATCGGCTGGTCGATACCACCAAGAACTGAGCAGTACCCCTAAAAGGCCGGATATGGCGCTAAGCCTGGTCCGGTCTTTGGCGCCTGATGGTAAAGCCCATGATTCCGGATGTCCCTGAAACCCGTCGTTCGCGCGGCGTTTATTTGTTACCCAATCTGTTCACCACGGCCGCCCTGTTCTGCGGTTTCTACGCCATTATCGCCGCGCTGCGCGGTCGTTTCGAGGCAGCAGCGATTGCGGTGTTCATCGCGATGGTGCTGGATGGACTGGATGGGCGGGTCGCCCGGATGACGCATACGGAAAGCGAATTCGGCGCACAGTACGACAGCCTGTCGGACCTGGTATCTTTCGGCCTGGCCCCGTCGTTGATCATGTATGAATGGGCGCTCGGTTCCATGGCCGACATGGGATCATTCCTGTCCAAACTCGGCTGGCTGGCGGCTTTCTTCTACACGGTCATGGCGGCGCTGCGACTGGCCCGCTTCAATGTGCAAATTGGCCATACTGATAAGCGCTATTTTATCGGTCTGCCCAGTCCTTCAGCGGCGGCCATCGTGGCCGGATTAGTCTGGTTCTGCACCGATCTGGGCCTGACCGGTCAACAAGCGCTCTGGCCCGCGCTGGTCATTATCATTGGCGCTGGCGGGCTGATGTTCAGCAACATCCTGTACTTCAGCTTCAAGCAGATCAACCTGCGCGGCCGGGTGCCCTTCATTTCGGCAATGCTGGTGGTGCTCACGCTGGTCATCATTTCTATTGATCCCGCGAAAGTGTTGTTTATCGGCTTTCTGCTCTATGGCCTGTCCGGTCCGGTGATGTATCTGGCCCGCTTGCGGCAACGCGCGCGCCGCCGCGCCCAGGGACTGAGCGATCTGCCTGACAAATAACGATTCGATCCCTCCCGTCCACTAACAGGCAATAGCTTCGCGAAGTTGTTGGCGGAGTCCCTCAATGACCAGTAATTGGTAACGAGCATCAGCCAAATCCCGATAGGGGCCGAAGGATTCGCCGAATACTTTGAACCACCATCCGCCGTCTTCAAACCAGACGAACGGATGGCCAAATTTACGTTGACCACGCATAGTTTTAACCTCTCAACCTGTATCAAGCGCTTGCAGGCGCAGCGCCCCGCAAAGCCGTATTTTTTTATCTTTATTGACTGATCTTTTTGAGCAAAGTGTCACAGGCAGACTGGACACGATCAGACCATCTCAATAATGATTCTAGTTGATCAAAGGATTTGAAGAGGATTTCTGCACGACTCATCAAAATTCTTTTGATCGTTTTAATGATGATAGACGATTTTTTTGCTGCAATGCAGAATTCACAAATAAAAAATCCCCCGCATGGCGAGGGATGAAGGATCAGGCTTGAGGGTTACGCGGTGTGCGTCAGGTCAGGCCACCTTGAGCAGAATCTTGCCGATATGGCGATTGGATTCCATCAGCGCGTGAGCGGCAACCGCTTCAGTCAGCGGGAAAACATGGTCGATGATCGGTTTAACGTTTCCGTTGATCAGCAACGGCCAGACGGTTTTTTGCAGGGCTTGAGCGATAGGAGCCTTATCGGCAACCGGCCGGGCGCGTAACGTAGAGCCGGTGATGGTCAGGCGCTTCATCATCACCGGAGCCAGATTCAGTTCCACCTTGGCACCGCGCAGGAAAGCAATGAACGCCAACCGGCCTTCCACCGCCAGTGCGCTCAGATTGCGTTGCACATAGTCGCCGCCGACCATATCCAGAATGACATTGGCCCCCCGGTTGTTCGTGGCTTCCTTGACCACTTTTACGAAATCTTCTTCCCGATAGTTAATCGCCCGCTCCGCCCCCAGATCCAGACAGAACTGCGCTTTCTCGGCACCGCCAACGGTGGTGAAGACCCGCGAACCCAGTGCTCTGGCCAGTTGAATCGCCGTCACGCCAATGCCGCTGGTTCCGCCATGCACGAGCAAGATTTCGCCCGGTTGCAACCGCGCCCGGTCAAACACGTTGCTCCAGACGGTAAAGAATGTTTCCGGCAAGGCCGCCGCCTGTTGCAGGTTCAAGCCGGCGGGAATCGGCAGGCATTGCGGAGCAGGGGCTACGCAGTATTCGGCATAACCGCCCCCGGTGAGCAGCGCACAGACTTCGTCGCCGATTTGCCATTCAGTAACCCCTTCGCCCAGCGCGACAATCGTTCCGGCCACTTCCAGACCCGGAATGTCGGAAGCACCCGGCGGCGGCGGATAGCCCCCCTGACGTTGCAGACAGTCGGGCCGGTTGACGCCGGCGGTATCCACCCGAATCAGGACTTCACCGGACGCGGGCTGCGGTAAGGGACGGCGGCTGACCGCCAGCTTTTCGGGACCACCGGGTTCGGTGATTTCAATAACAGTCATCGCATCGGGCAATAGTGGCATGGCGCGATCTCGGGGAGTATTAGGAAAGTGCAGGAAAAAGTCGGGCGATGGCCACGATTCAGGAACACTTGGAATCGCCGCAGTTCAGACAAGTCAGGCAGCCATCCATGACAATCACGGCCTTGGTCTGGCACTTGTCGCAGAGGGTAGCTTCGGGAGGAAAAGCGCTGACCCCGGCCTCTTCAACGGCTTTCATACTCATTTCGTACTTGGCGCGATGTTCATCAATCAGTTTGCGCTGATGAGCGTCAGGACCATCTTCCGTTAGCAGGCCAATGGCCCGCAGGTGCGATTCAATCACGTCGCCAATTTCTGCGACCAGCGACGGCATGTATTTGCCGCCCTTTTTGAAGTAGCCGCCCTTGGGATCGAACACCGAGCGCAATTCTTCCACCAGGAAGGTCACATCGCCGCCCTTGCGGAACACGGCGGAAATGATACGGGTCAGCGCGACGATCCACTGGAAATGTTCCATCGCCTTGGAGTTAATGAAAATCTCGAAGGGACGCCGGGTTTCATCCGGGGTGCCGGGATTCAGCACGATGTCGTTGATCGTGATATACAGCGCGTGATCCGACAGCGGCGTTTTCACCTTGTAGGTGGCACCCGGCAGTACATCGGGCCGCTCCAGGTTTTCATGCATCTGCTGCACGGCGATCACGGGATCGATCTTGATCTCAGGCTTGACGACGCTGAAGCTCACGATCTTTTTATCAATTTTGAGGGTCATGGCGGGCCTCCGGGGAGCACGGGTTTAACACTTCCCATAATACCCTTCTTTCAGGGCGTCAAATAAGTTAGCTGCGCTATGCGTTTCACCGTCGTATTCGATATCTTCGTTGCCCTGAATCTCAACTTCCGAGCCATCCTCCAGGACGAACCGATAACGGGTATTGGCCAGATCCTGTTCCTTGACCAGCACGCCCTGGAAAGCGCCAGGGTTAAAGCGGAACGTCGTACAGCCTTTCAAGCCCTTTTCGTAAGCGTAGAGGTAAATATTCTTGAACTCTTCATAAGGGAAGTCCGTGGGGACATTGGCGGTCTTGGAGATGCTGGAATCCACCCATTTCTGCGCCGCCGCCTGAATATCAACATGCTTTTTCGGACTGACATTATCGGCGCTGATGAAATAGTCCGGGAGTTGCTGTTCCGGGGTTCCCGCATTCGCGATAGCCTGGGGATTGATGAGATGCCGGTAAGCCAGCAGTTCAAAGGAGAAAACGTCAACTTTCTCCTTGGTTTTTTTACCAGGGCGGATCAGATTACGGAAATAGTGATGGGCGAAACTGGGTTCAATCCCATTGCTGACGTTGTTGCCCAGCGACAACGCGATGGTGCCAGTCGGGGCAATCGAGGTGTGATGGGTGAACCGGGCACCGGTTTCGGCCAAATCAGCGACCAGTTGCGGAGCGACTTCAGCCAGGCGCTGCATGTAGCGGCTATAGCGGGCGTGCAACACCTTGCCCTTGACGCAATCCCCTTCCCGGAGGCCGTCACAGGCCATTTCGGGACGCTTGCGCAGCAGATCGGCGGTGATCGTAAAGTCCTGTTCAAGCAGTGGTGCCGGCCCTTTTTCCCGGGCGAGTTCCAAAGCGACCTGCCAGCCGGTCAGCGCCATTTCCCGGCTGACGTCTTCCGTGAAAGCCAAGGATTCGGGTGAGCCGTATTGCATCCGGAGCAGGGTCAGCGCGGAGCCGAGACCCAGATAGCCCATACCGTGACGACGTTTGCTGACAATTTCCCGGCGCTGCTGCTCCAGGGGCAGACCGTTGATTTCCACCACGTTGTCCAGCATCCGGGTAAAGATCGCAATGACGGCCCGGTAAGTTTCCCAGTCAAAGCGGGCTTTTTCCGTAAACGGATCCTGGACAAACTGCGTCAGGTTGACTGAACCGAGCAAACAACTGCCGTAAGGGGGGAGCATCTGTTCACCGCACGGATTTGATGCGTATATATCTTCACAAAACCAGTTGTTATTCATTTCGTTGACTTCATCAATCAAAATGAATCCCGGTTCCGCATAATCGTAAGTCGAGGACATGATGACGTCCCACAACCGCCGGGCGCGAATGGTTCGATAAATCTTGCAGGCGACCTGGCCACAGTCATTGACGATTAGACCCTGCGTCGTGGGCCACTCGCGCCAGATAACCTGCGTGACGTCCTGGAGATCAATCTGATCCTGTCCGGCTTCCTGGGCCATGATCGGGAACGCCAGTCGCCACTCCTGATCCTGTTTGACCGCTTCCATAAATTCACGGGTGATCAGTAGCGACAGATTGAATTGCCGTAATCGGCCAGCCTCGCGCTTGGCGCGGATGAATTCCAGAACATCGGGATGACCGACATCAAAGGTGCCCATCTGTGCGCCCCGCCGACCGCCCGCTGAGGACACGGTAAAACACATTTTGTCGTAAATATCCATGAACGACAGTGGCCCGGAGGTATAGGCCCCGGCCCCGGACACATAAGCGCCACGCGGGCGCAGCGTGGAAAAGGAATAACCGATGCCACAGCCCGCTTTGAGCGTCAGTCCCGCTTCATGCACCTTGCGCAGGATGTCGTCCATGGAGTCCTGAATCGTGCCGGACACTGTGCAGTTGATGGTCGAGGTCGCCGGTTTGTGATCCCAGGCACCGGCGTTGGAGATGATGCGTCCGGCGGGAATCGCCCCATGGCGCAGCGCCCACAAAAATTGCTCATACCAGTGTTGGCGCAATTCCGGAGTCGCCTCGACCTCGGCCAGCGCCCGTGCGACCCGCTGGAACGTACTGTCAATGGTTTCATCAAGCGGTCGCCCGTCCTTGGCCTTCAACCGGTATTTGGTATCCCAGATATCCCAGGAAGCGGGTTGCATCGGCACGTCAGCGGCGGTAATCGGACGGTCAGCGGGTTGCAGGTGCGCGGTCTTCATCTTTCCGGGGAGTTCATTTAGCAGGGTTGATAGGCAGCAGCCAGGCTCGACAACCGACTGGGCGGTTGACTATATAGTGTGTTTTTAATTCGGTCAACCCACAATATGATGTGTTTGTAATGTATTGAACGGGAAAGTTAATCGCTTGTTTCCGCTGAAAATCAGCCGATCCGACACCGTTTTTCCGGATCCTGGAACAGACGGAGAGAAACTTTGTTGTCAAGGGCTGGAACCAGTGGTATAACCGGCTAAAATTTAGCGGTTGCCGCCAATAACGGATACAAAAAATCGAGGGAGAAACTCCATGAAAATCTCGTATGCCCCTCTTATTGTCCTCTGCCTGGGTTTGGGGGCCTGTATGTCCCAAATACCCATGGCCACGACTTACCCCATATCGTTCCAGAAAAAGATGCAAGCTGCGCATCACTGGGATGTACTGACTGAGGATGTTGCCAATCGGCTGCAGGGTGCGCTGATTGGTTCCGGAGAACAGGGGCGTGCGGTCTCCCTGTATGTCCAGCAGCCAAAATATAACAGCGATTTTGGCGAAGCCTTCCACAATCTGTTGATCACGCACCTGATGGAACGGGGTTTCAGCCTGACCGAAAACCCGGCTAGCGGATTGCCGCTGATTTATGATGTGCAAGTCGTATCGCACAAGGATCGTGGTTTTATCCGGCCTATGCCGGGCTTGTTTACCGCACTGGCGGGCAGCGTGTTTGTCTTGCACAACATCGCGCATGAAAGTTCCACGGCGGCGTGGATGGCGGGCGCAGTGGGGATGGATGTCGCTACTGGCTACATCACAGACAACCCGAACAATGAAATTATCGTCACCACTTCCGTCATGAGCGGTGACCGTTATGTCGCCCGGTTACGGGATATCTACTACATCAGCGACAACAATGTCGGGCAGTATCTGGCCAGCGGACCCGCTCCGGTCACGACCCGCATTGTGGAGGTTGTTGGCCCATGAATGGGAACTCGATCCCGCGCGCCGGGCTGGCGCTGTTAGCTGCGTTGAGTGTGGTCACTTTGCATGGGTGTGCGTCTTCGGCGGATGACATACCCATCCGGCCGATCATTCAGGACGCTAACCTGATCGACCAGAGTTACCAGGCGGCCGATGCGCTGCTCATGCGGACCCCCTGGCTCCGGGAACGGCGTGAACCGTTGTTGTCGGCAACCTTTGTGGATATCAATAATCTCGAGACGTCCTCTGGCTTGGGGCGGGTGATCGGCGATCAGATCGGCTCCCGGTTCGCCCAGCAGAACTTTACGGTGATCGAGATCAAGATGCGCAACAACATCTTCGTCAAGGAAGGCTCCGGGGAGTTCGCCCTGTCGCGTTCGGTCAAGGAACTCAGTCAGTCGCATAACGCGGCGGCGGTGATTGCCGGAACCTATGCGGTCGGACGGCAGTCGGTGTTTGTCAACGCCCGGCTGATTCGCGCCACCGATAATCTGGTGCTGGCCTCCTACGATTATGTGTTGCCCCTCGGGCCGGACGCCAAGGCGCTGATTGCCTCTCAGTAAATTCAGCGCTGCTTTGATGTTCAGCAACGCCCTTCCCATTGGAGGGGCGTTCTGGTTTCTGCAATTCGGAAAATCGGCTATCGGGCGATCAGTCCCAGCCGTTCGCCAAGAGTCAGGATCAGTCCCGCCTGATTCATCGTGTAGAAGTGCAGGCCGGGCGCGCCGCCCTCCAGCAATTTCCGGCACAACTCACTGACCACATCCAGACCAAAGGCGCGAATAGCCTCGCGGTCGTCGCCAAAGCTTTCCAGCGTCTTGCGAATCCAGCGGGGGATTTCCGCGCCGCAGGCGTCGGAGAACCGTGCGAGTTGGGTGAAATTGGTAATTGGCATGATGCCCGGCACAATGGGAAGGTTAATACCCAGACCGGCGCAGCGGTCGACAAAGCGGAAATAGGCGTCGGGATTGTAGAAATACTGGGTAATGGCGCTGCTGGCCCCGGCTTCAACCTTGCGCTGAAAATTCTCCAAATCTTTTTCCGGACTGGGAGCCTGTGGGTGATATTCAGGGTAAGCAGCGACTTCCAGATAAAAGTAATCACCGAATTCCGCCCGGATAAAACTGACCAACTCATTGGCATAGCGGAACTCGCCCGGATCGCGCATCCCGGAGGGCATATCGCCGCGCAGGGCGACAATGCGGCGGATGCCGTGCGCCTTATAGTGGTTCAGCAATTCGCGGATACTGTCCCGGGTCGCGGCAATGCAGGTGAGATGCGGTGCAGCAGGAACGCCGCTATGGGCCTGGGTATCCAGCACAATTTCTACCGTTCGGTCGCGGGTAGACCCCCCCGCGCCGTAGGTGACCGAGAAATAGGCCGGACGCAGCGCCAATAACTGTTGGCGAGCGGCCTGCAGTTTGCCCAGACCTTCGGCGGTGACGGGGGGGAAGAATTCACAACTGAAATTTGTCGGTGAATTCATCACCTAGTCCTTGGACCCAGCGACCCAGCGCAGGCCAAAACCATAGGCCTGATCCAGCAGGCGATGGTCCCGGAAATATTCAACGAGCTTGGTGACTTTGATGTTGCCGCCCTGATTTTCCAGCATCACCAGCGCACACATACGCTGATCGCTTTGATGACTGTCCAGACGGATTTCCAGGGTCGGCTGATTTGGGGTTTGAATCGTCACCACCGCATCAGTCGCTGACCAGTTAGGAGCGCCTTCGTAGATCAGGGCAAACACCACGATCCGCTCCAGTTGCTGCCATTGACGACCGTTGATGCGCAGGAATTCGCCCTGGGCGCTGGCACCACTGCGGTCGTCACCCATGAGCTGGATATAGGGCGGCTGTTGCAGACTGCCAAAACTCTCGCCCAGTGCCTGCACCGCGCCGGGTCGCCCATCGCTCATTTTGAACAGACAGCCCAGATCCAGATCGATCTTGCCGCCGCCAGTCAGTCGGCCAAAAAAGCCTTTGCCGCCGCTTCCGCCCTGATTCCAGTTGAGATTGATGACCAGTTCCTCAAAGCCCTGGCCTTTCTTCTCCAGCGAGATGCTGCTGCCCTTTTTATCCAGGGTGATCTTTTCCAGCCGGATCGGCGCGGCGGGAGTCGCTGGAACCGGAGGCGTCGCCGGACGTGGAGCGGGAACAGGCGGCGGTGCGGCGACCTCGGGATCATCGGCGACATCCACGCCATATTGCCGCGCCAAGGGTCCTAAACCGCCGACGAACCCCTGGCCGACAGCCCGGAATTTCCATTCGCCATTACGCAGATAAAATTCACCGACGATCAGCGCCGTTTCCGGCATCATCTTGGTCGCCAGTGGAAAGGCCGCCAGTGGCGTCTTGCTGGCTGCATCACGGAGTTCGGCCCGCACCTGACTCAACTGGCCGAATGATTGTCCGCGCTGCTGCCCTTGGTCAATAGTCAGAGCCATGACGATCCGTTCGATACCGGCCGGGACTTTGGCGAAAGCGACGGTGAAACTGCGCCCATCGCTGGCGCGCTGGACGCCACCGCCGGGCAGGCTCAACTGGTTGTAGAAGATGAAATCGTCGTCGCCGCGCACTTTGCCCTGCGCATTCAGGACAAAGGCGCTGGAATCGAGAGTCAGCGGGGCGTTGGCCGGTTCCCAAGTCAAGGTCATCTCGACCGCCGCCGGTGCCGGACTCTGTTTGCTAATGGAAATATTTTGGCCAGGCTGCAAATCCATGACGAGTCCCCGGTCTACAGATAAGGACGCAGCGCCGGCAATAGATCATGGAAAGTACGGCCCTCGGCAGATTCACCAATGGCCTGCATCTTCCACTCATTGTCATGGCGATAGAGCTTGGTCATCACCAACCCCGTATGATTGCCAGCTTCCAGGGACAGGTCGAATCGGGCAATCTCGCTGCCCGTCGCATCATCGACCAGTCGGCAAAAGGCGTTGGGAATCCCGGCGAAACTTTCACCACTGAAGCTGTTGACGGTGAAAATCAAGGTTTGGACCGTCGCCGGCACCTGACTTAGATCAATGCTGATCCGTTCATTGTCCGCGCCTTCTTCGCCGCCGCCGGAACGATCATCACCGCTATGGTGAATAGAGCCACAATGACTTTTCAGTTGTCGAAACCACACAGTGTCGGCTAAATTGCCACTGGTATCGAACAGCAGGCACGAGGCGTCCAGATCGACCGATTCTTGGCGGGTTCCGCCGCCGAAGCCCAGAAAGCCCTTGCTCTGGACCTGCTTCATGCCCCAGCCCAGACCCATAACAACCCGGGCCAAGCCGCGTCCGGCTTCTTTCGTCAGGCTAATGCGCTGCCCTTTTTGTAGATTGATAGCCATTCATCATGTCCTCATAGTGATGGGGTTAAAAGTTGGATTATAGCGTACTGAATTGTCCAGTGGTTTTCATCAAAAGTCTGGCCATTGGCCGTCGATGAGAGGGTCTTGGCGAACAACAATTTAAAAAATTCTCAATGGAGAGGAGATGATGATGCGTAAAAGAGCGTTATGGTGGATGGCCGTGCTATGGGCTGGCGTTGTCCAGGCGGCAGACCCGCCGACGGATTCGATGGTCAAGAAGTGGCAGGATGCCCAGGGCGTCTGGCACTATGGCGACGTGCGTCCAGGAGCGCCCGAGGCGGCGGCCAACAGCGCTGCCGAAGCGTATCAGCGCGGGGATTATGCCACAGCGTTCCGTGAGTATCTGGCCTGGGCCAAACAGGGCGATCCTCGGGCGCAGACCATGATCGGCCTGATGTATTTGCAGGGTCAGGGCGTGGCGAAAAACCAGCGTACCGCGACCGAATGGCTGCGGCGGGCGGCCATGCAGGGCAACGCCGACGCGCAGTTTCATCTGGGCATTTTGTACGCCAACAACCCACAGGCCGCCCCCAGTGAAAAAGAGGCGTCCTTCTGGTTGGTCAAATCAGCGGAGCGGGGCAATCCCGAAGCTCAATATACTCTGGCGACGCAGTATGCCAACGGTCGAGGCCAAAAGCAGAGTGATATTGAAGCCGCACAATGGTATCGCAGGTCCGCTGAACAGGGCTACGCGGCGGCTCAAGCCGAGTTGGGAAACTATTATGCCAGCGGGCGCGGCGTCTCCCGCGACGATAAGGAAGCGGTACGCTGGTATCAGCAGGCTGCTCAGCAAGGCAACGCCAGCGCCCAGTTGGCGCTGGGTTCCATGCTTGCGGCAGGTCGTGGCACCGCGGTCAATGATCAGGATGCGACGCAGTGGTACCGCCAGGCGGCGGAACAGGGTAATGCCGAGGCCCAGTACAATCTGGCAGTGCGGTATCTGAGCGGGCGTGGCGTGGGCCGTGATGATCAAGAGGCGTTTCGCTGGTTCCGCAAGGCGGCGGAACAAGGTTTGGGTCTGGCTGAACTCAACATCGGACGGATGTACGCCGAAGGGCAGGGCGTCGCCCGTAATGATAGCGAAGCGGTGCGCTGGTATCGCATGGCGGCTGATCGGAATTTGCCAATGGCGCAGTACTCGCTGGGGCGGATGTACGCCGAAGGTCTTGGCATCGCTGGGGACGAACGCCAGGCGCTGTTCTGGCTTCGGCGGGCCGCTGACCAGGATCTACCTCTGGCGCAACTGGAGTTGTCCCGTCGGTATCTGGAGGGTCGTGGCATTGCCCTGGATGAAGCCAAGGGCATTCAATTGCTGGAGCGAGCGGCGGCGGGCGGTAGCGCTGAGGCGCAATTACGCCTGTCCGAACGTTATCTGGCCGGGCGCGGCGTGACGCGTGATGAGCGGACGGGATTAAACTGGTTGCGCCAGGCTGCGGAACAGGGGATTGCTGAGGCGCAATATAACCTGGGCGTGCACCATGCCCGGCAGGGCGCGGACAGTCAGAACGAACGGCAAGCAGTGGAGTGGTATCGCAAAGCCGCCGAGCAGGGTCATACCGCCAGTCAGGCGCAATTGGCAAAAATGTATGCCAAAGGCGTCGGGGTGTCGCAGGACGAACGCCAGGCGCTGCGCTGGTTCCAGGAAGCGGCCAAACAGGGCGACGCCGAGTCGGAATTCAATGTCGGGCTGTTTTACGCGACCGGACGGGGAGCACCGCGTGACGATCAGCAGGCGGTAATCTGGTTGCGGAAAGCCGCCAACCGGGGATTGGCGGCGGCGCAGTTAAATCTGGGATTGATGTATGCCGATGGTCGGGGTGGCTTGCCCCGCAACGAGGCGCAAGCGGCTGAATGGTATCGCAAGGCGGCTGAGCAAAATGTAGCGCTGGCTCAGGTGCTGCTGGGCGTACTGTATGCTACCGACCGCGGCGTCCCCGGTGATAACCGGCAAGCCTTTGACTGGTTTGAGAAAGCGGCCAACAGCAATCTACCATTGGCGCAATATGGACTGGGCATGTTTTACAGTAATGGGCGTGGGGTGGCGCTGGATCGGGTCAAGGCGTATCTATGGCTGGACCTGGCAGTGTCCAACGGCTATCTGGGGGCGATGCAGTCGCTGGAATCGATCTCGAACCGGCTGGGTGAAGAACAGCGGGCGGAGGCTCGACAGTTAGCGCAGAAATGGCGGATGGCTAATGCCCGGAACTGAAATGCTGTTAATGCGCCTTGCGGTCAGGATCCAGGAGGTGCTGACCCAGGCTCTGGACAAAATCATCCAACTGCGCTGATTCGCTGGACATGCGTTCATTCATAGTGCGCAGAGCGCTGGACATCTGGTAGGTGCGAACCAGCAACTGTTCCAGGTCGTCGGTTTCCCATAACGGGTCTGCATTGACTTCCGGCCCGTTGTCGCTCAGCGATACCGCGCACCATTCGGGAATGCGGTAGAGCAGCACTGATTCCTGGTCGCTGGCCAGACAGAGCGTGACGCCGACCGGGTATTTGCGCAGCACCGCGACGACCTCGTCGAGACAGCGCTGCATGTCTTCGCTGGGCTGACGTCCGGTCTGATGAACATCGTTCTCAGTCGGGATGGCTGATGCTTCTTTGTCTAACTGGCTCATCGAGTTCGCCTCCTGTCGTCGGGGTCGGGTTGCAGTATGCAGCGACAGGCTCTACCACTCACCAACTCCCTGAATCTCCCTGTCCCTATGAAACGCCTGTCGAGATTTATTATAAACGGTTTTCGACTGGCGCTGGCGCTGGCGCTGCTGAATTCCGTACTGACTTTCCAGAATCGCTGGCCGACCGCCGGGGTGCATTGGGTCCCGGAACTGTCGCTGGACCTGTTAGTGCTGCTGTTGGCGCTGGTGGTCGTTTGCCGTAGGACGCCTGAGCGCTGGAGGCGAAATCTGCTGCTCAGCGGGGTGATGCTCCTGGCGCTGGGCCGGTATGTCGATGTGACGGCGCCCGCCTTGCTGGGGCGTTCAGTCCATCTGTACTGGGACAGCCAGCATCTTCCGGCAGTCGCGGCGATGTTGATGGACAGCGTGGCCGCTTGGCAACTGGCACTCGGCAGTTTGGCGCTGCTGGTTCTGCTGGGAATTTTGACCGTGGCTTTGCGCTGGGCGTTGCAAATGGTGCTGGCGGCGCTGGATCAGCCCAGGCTGCGACGTGGATTGGGCGTACTGGCGGTGGGGTTGCTGACGCTTTATGGCGCTGGCCGGTGGAGTGAGCGCCTGCCTGCTGAACGCGCATTTGCCTTGCCGGTCACGCCGGTATTCGTCGAGCAAATTCAGTTGGCGCTGGAGGCGACGGTGTTCCGCCATCAGGGATGGATCGCCGCTGCGCCGCCGTTGCCGATTCTGAGCCGGAGTGACCGGAAACCGGGTGATGTTTTCGTGATTTTTTTTGAGTCCTACGGGGCGCTGGTTTTCGATGATCCCCGGTTTGCCGAACCGTTGGCCGGAGAATTTGCGGCGCTGGGACGGACGCTGGAATCGGCGGGTTGGCGGATGGCCTCGGCGCGGGTGAAGTCCAGCACATTTGGCGGCCAGTCCTGGCTGGCGCATTCCAGCCTGCTGTCGGGTTTGCGCATCGCCGATCAGGGCGACTATCGGGATTTGCTGGTTTCGGACCGCCGGACGCTGGCGCACCGCTTTGCTGAGGCGGGCTATCGGACCCTGGCGGTGATGCCGGGGTTGCGCTATCCGTGGCCGGAAGGACAGTTCTATGGATTCACCGAGATATATAACGCCGAGCGTTTGGACTATCACGGCCCGGCTTATGGCTGGTGGACGATTCCTGATCAGTACAGCCTGTACCAGGTTCATCGTACTGAACTGGCGCAGACTGACCGACCACCGATCTTCCTCTTTTTCCCGACGATCAACAGTCACGCGCCTTTTGCGCCCCTGCCGCCCTATCAGCCGAACTGGGACGATATTGAGGTTCCTGCGGGAGAGGGCGCAGCAGTGGCAGAGGTGAAACTGGCGGAACGGCTGGATGGGGCGGCGCTGGCCACGGCTTACCGAGAAAGCGTTCGGTACAACCTGGCCGTGTTGGGCGGCTACTTACGCGACTATGCGCCATCGAATGCGCTGCTGCTGGTCATCGGCGATCATCAACCGCCGGCGATTGTCGGGGGCCGGGAGATTTCCTGGGAAGTCCCGGTGCATGTCTTTTCCCGCGACCCGGCGCAACTGGAACGGTTTATCGCGGCGGGATTCCAGTCGGGGATGGTGCCGGGAACGGCTTCGGTGGACGGGCTTGAGCAGATGGGATTATTGCTGATTCAACAAATTCCACCGGGAAACTAACCGCCCCTGTCAATTCAATATACAATTCTGGTTGACCTTTCCAGCGCTGATCGGCATTGATCGGTGCCTCGCTTCTCCCGCCCATTCACGGCTCTCCATGCGCACGCTCACTATCCGCCATTGCTTGCTGCTCATTATTTTCGCTGCTGTGGGGCTGATTGGTTGTCATGCGCCCAGCGATCAACCGGTGGTGGTGGAATTCTGGGCGATGGGCCAGGAAGGCGAGCAGGTCAAGGCGCTGTTGCCGGAGTTTGAGCGCCGCCATCCGGGTATCCGGGTGCGGGTCCAACAAATTCCCTGGAGCGCCGCGCATGAAAAATTGCTGACTGCTTATGCCGGCGACGCCATGCCTGACGTGTTCCAGCTCGGTAATACCTGGATTCCCGAATTTGTGGCGCTGCGAGCGCTGGAACCGCTGGATGCGCGGCTGCAAGGCTGGCCCGCCGCCGCCGTCAATGACTATTTCCCCGGCATTCTCGCCACTAACCGGCTGAATGGTCAGACCTGGGCGTTGCCCTGGTATGTCGATACGCGACTCTTTTTTTATCGGAGCGATTTGCTGAAAGCGGTGGGCTACCCCGAGCCGCCGACGACCTGGGACGACTGGTTACAAGCCATGGCCCGGTTGAAGACGCTGGACGAGACGGAGCGTTACGCCATCTTGTTGCCGGTCAATGAATGGCAGTTTCTGGTAATTCTCGCCCTGCAACGCGGCGCAACGCTGTTGCGGGATCGGGATCAATATGGCGACTTCCAGAATCCCCGCTTCAAGGAAGCATTCCGGTTTTATTTAAGCCTGTTTGCCGAGGAATTAGCACCGCCGATGAGCAATACCCAGATGGCTAATCTTTATCAGGAATTTGCCAACGGTTATTTCGCGGTTTATATCACCGGACCGTGGAATATTGGCGAATTTCGGCGGCGGTTGCCGGCAGGTTTGCAGGATCAGTGGATGACCGCGCCGTTACCGGGCGCATCGCTGGCGGGCGGGGCCAGTCTCGCGCTCAGTCGCACGTCGCCGCGTCAGGACGCCGCCTGGAAGTTGCTGGAGTATTTGGCTGAACCGGAACAGCAGGCGCAGTTTTATCAAATCACCGGCGACCTGCCTGCCCGGCAATCGGCCTGGAAGATTCCGGCATTGGCGGGCAACCGTTATGCCCAGGCGTTTCGCCAGCAATTGCAAAATGTTCAGGCGACCCCGCCGATTCCCGAATGGGAACGGATTGCCAGTCGTTTGACGTATTACGCAGAAATGACGGCGCGTCAGCAAATGAGTGTGGATGAAGCGCTGGCGGCGCTGGATCGGGAGGTGGATCGTATTCTGGAAAAGCGGCGGTGGTTGCTGGAGCGGGAACAGCCGCCCTCACCCCCGGCCCCTCTCCCAGAGGGTGAGGGACAGCGATGATGAATGGTTTGGAGCGTCATGCGGCTTTTAGCGCCTGGGTGTTTCTAACCCCGGCATTGCTGCTGATTGCGGTGTTCTTCTTCTTGCCGGTATTGGCGGCACTGTTGTTGAGCTTCACTGATTTCGATATTTACGCCCTGGGCGATCTCAACCGGCTGCGCTTTGTCGGCTTCAATAACTATCTGCACTTGCTGCAAAGTCCGCTGTTCTGGACGGCAATCGGCAATACCTTCTATTTCGTTATTCTCGGCGGCCCGCTATCCGTCGCCGTGTCCTTGGGCGCAGCGCTGCTGGTCAATGCCCGGCTAACCCGCTTTCCCGGTCTGTTCCGCACTGCGTTCTTTCTGCCCGTGGTGACCACGCTGGTGGCGGTAGCCGTAGTCTGGCGCTATCTCTACCATCCCCGTTATGGGTTGCTGAATTACGGGTTGAGCCTGGCGGGCATTGAACCGATAGACTGGCTGGGCGACCCTGATTGGGCGATGCCGGCGATTATTCTGATGGCGGTGTGGAAGAATTTCGGCTTCAACATGATCATTTTTATCGCCGGTTTACAGAATATTCCGCCGCAACTCTACGAAGCGGCGCGGATTGACGGCGCTCAAGCCTGGGCGCAGTTCCGGCATATCACCCTGCCCCTGCTGGGACCGACGTTCCTGTTCGTGGCGTTAATGACCATGATTGGCTATTTTCAGGTCTTCGCTGAACCCTATGTGATGACCCAGGGCGGTCCCGCGAACCGAACTTTGAGCATCGTGCTGCTAATGTATGAGGAAGGCTTCCGCTGGTGGAACATGGGCTACGCTTCGGCGGCGGCGTTTATTCTGTTTGTGTTGATTCTGGCCGGGACGGTGCTGCAATTAAAATTACGCCGGAGAGCGTCGTCATGAACCGCTTTATGCGTTCCTTTTTCCCGGCGCTGGCGTTGTACGGACTGCTGATATTCGGTCTGCTGCTGACGCTGACGCCGCTGTGGTGGATGATCGCCGCCTCGCTGATGCCGTCCGGCGAAGCGAACAGCGTCCCGCCGCGCCTGTGGCCGAGTACGGTCACATTTGAGCATTACACGGCGCTGTTCACCCGGCTGGATCTGGCGCGGTATCTGTTGAACAGCGCACTGTTGGCCGGGGCAGTGACAGCGATTTCGTTATTCATCAATTCGATGGCCGGCTATGCCTTCGCCAAGTTCCGGTTCCAGGGCCGTGATCCGCTGTTTCAGGGCTTGCTGGGGGCGCTGGTGATTCCGGCCCAAGTGGCGATGCTGCCGCTGTTCCTGTTACTCAAACAATTTGGGTTGATCAACACTTACTGGGGGGTGATTGTTCCCGGCATGGCCAGCATCTTCGGCATTTTCCTGATTCGCCAATATCTGCTGGCGATCCCGGATAGTCTGCTAGATGCGGCGCGGATGGACGGCGCAGGCGAGTTCCGGATTTACTGGTCGCTGGTGTTGCCGCTGTGTCGCCCCATTCTGGTCACGCTGGCGATTTTTACCTTCATGGGTGCGTGGAATGATTTTATGTGGCCGCTGATTGTCCTGACGGACAGTTCGCTGTACACCCTGCCCGTGGCCCTGGCTAATTTATTGGGTGAACATGTGCAGGATACGGAAATGATGATGGCGGGTTCGGTGCTGACCGTGTTGCCGGTCATGCTGTTGTTTGTCGTGTTGCAGAAGTACTACATTGCCGGGATTATGCTCGGCGGGATGAAGGGGTAATACAATGACTACTATCGCAATTTTACCGGTATTAAATAATCACGGAGATAAAGCTTATTGTGCGGTTGTTGGTAATCAACAATTTACTGGAAAAACTGCAGGCCAAGCATTGGATGCGCTCACTGAGCAATTGGGTGAAAATGATTTTAGCGCCTTATTATTTATTCGGGATTTTCACCCTGATCAGTTTTTCACTGACCAGCAAAGAAATCGGCTGGCTGAATTAATGGCCCTTTGGCGGACCGCACGGGACCAAGGAAAAAATTTTCCAGAAAATCTGCAACTTGAACTCGAAAAACTTATTGAAAGTGAATTACATGCTGCGACATTAAGATCAATTTCCATGATGGCATCAATGAAATTATGAATCACTTTTACCTGATAGTGAGCCTAAGAGCAGATCACCGTTGCGAATATTGTCATGCGCCTGAATTAGTTTTCAATTTTCCTCTTGAGGTTGAACACATCATTCCACTAAAGCAGGGAGGCATTGATGCTGAGTATAACCTGGCGCTGGCTTGCCGTTCTTGCAACCTTCATAAAGGCGCTAATATTGTTGGTGTAGAACCTGATTCTGGTCTTGAAGCACAGATATTTAACCCTAGACAGGATCAGTGGCATAGCCACTTCCAAGTTGAAATGGAAACGGGCATGATTATCGGAAAAACACTGACTGGTAAAGTAACAATTGCTCTTTTGAAAATAAATAGCACATCACAAATAGCAGCAAGAAAACTATGGATTCAATTGGACTTGTTTCCATATCAAGGGATAAATTCCTGACTTCTACCTGATCGAGCCGCTGATGATACCTCGCCACGTTTTCTCAAGCCTTTTCCTCACGATCTTGCTGCTGATGCTGCCCTCCACTCTGCCTGCCGCGCCGCCCGAAGTGCCAGTGACCTCCCCGAAAACCATTTTACTGGACGATTTCGAGAACTTGAGCGGCTGGAGCGCCGCTGTCTCGTCCGGTGCCCGGCTGGAAATTGCTCAGGATATGGGGCTGGATGGTCGCCGGGCCATGCGGCTGGATTTCGAGTTTCAGGAAGGTGCGAGCTTCGTCATCGCCCGTAAAACCTTTCGGATGCGCTTGCCGGAAAATTTTGTGTTTCGCTACGCCATGCGTGGTCAGGGGCCACGCAGCGATATGGAATTCAAACTGATCGACGCCCGGCAGAATGTGTGGTGGGCCAAACAGCGTGATCTGGATTTCCCCGCCGACTGGCAGCCGGTCACGGTCAAAAAGCGCCATCTTCAACTGGCCTGGGGGCCGGGCGGCGCGGTGGAACCACTGACCGAGATCGAATTCGCCATTTCCGCCAGCGTCCTGGGCAAGGGGTCGGTCTGGATCGACAACCTTACCCTGGAAGAACGTGAACCGCTGGAAACCGCGACGTTCAATCCGCTGGCGACCGCTTCGACCGAGGTGCATGGCCATCCGCCCGCCGCGGCGCTGAATACCGATGCCAACACCTCCTGGCGCAGCGGTGAACTGGCGGAAAAGCAGTGGTTATTGCTGGATTTCGTTCGGCCCCGTGAATATGGCGGGCTGATTCTCGACTGGGACGCTGACGATTACGCCATTGATTATCAGGTGCAGGCTTCCGACGATGGCGAACGCTGGCGGACGCTGTACACGGTCAATGGCGGCAACGGCCAGCGCGATTATCTGTATCTGTACGATGCGGAATCCCGCTACCTTCGGCTGAATCTGGAGCGCAGCAGCCGGGGACGCGGCTATGCCATTCGCTATGTCGCCATTCAATCCTATGAATTTTCCGCCTCGCCCAACCGTTTTTTTGAAACGGTCGCCCGCGACGCCCGACGCGGCTTGTATCCCCGCTATCTCCAGGGCGAACAGAGTTACTGGACGGTCGTTGGAGTTCCCGGCGACAGCCAGGAGGCGCTGCTGAATGAAGATGGCGCAGTGGAAGTCGGCAAGGGCGGCTTCACCGTGGAACCGTTCCTGTTTACCAATGGCCAGTTAATCACTTGGGCGGATGTGGAACCGGTCCAGAGTTTGGCGGAGGGCCATCTGCCGATTCCAACCGTGCGCTGGGAACTGGAACACTTCTGGTTCGCCGTCACCGCTTTCGCTGCGGGCAAGGCCGGGGAATCGGCGCTGTATACACGCTACCGGATTGAAAACCTGAGCGATGAAACCCGCCATATCGCCTTGTTTCTGACCGTGCGGCCTTTCCAGGTCAGCCCGCCCTGGCAAGGTTTGAACAGCGCCACCGGCGTCGCGCCCATCCGCCAGCTCAATTACGCCAACCGACGGCTGCACGTCGAACCGGCGGGCAAAAAAATTGCGGTACTGACCACGCCGGATCGCTTCCGCGCCGCTGCTTTCGATCAGGGCGCGCTCACCGATGATCTGATCAATGGCCGGTTGCCGCAACGAGAGCTGGTCGAGCAGGATACCTTCGGCTACGCCGCCGGGGTTCTGGAGTACGGCTGGGATTTGCGCCCCGGTGAAGCCCGCGACGTCTATTTGCGCACACCCTTCCACGCGGTTGGCAATGATGCGCCCATCCTGCCTGAAGCGGACGCTGCTGCTCAGGTGAACCGGTTGCTGGAAAAGACGCAAAGGGAATGGGCAGCGCGGCTGGATCGCGCCAGTCTGGAGCTGCCGCAGGAGGCGCGTCACCTGGCCGACAGTCTTAAAAGCAATCTGGCGTACATTCTGATTAACCGCAATGGCCCGGCGATTCAGCCCGGTTCCCGCGCCTATGCCCGGTCCTGGATTCGCGACGGCGCATTGACCTCTTCGGCGCTGTTGAGCATGGGTTTTACCGAAGAGGCGCGGCAGTTTCTGCAATGGTTCGCGCCCCACCAGTTCCCGGATGGCAAAGTACCCTGTTGTGTGGACGGGCGCGGCGCGGACCCGACTGTGGAACATGACAGCCATGGCCAACTGATTTACGCAGCGATGGAGTACTACCGCTACACCCGCGATGTCGGTTTTCTGCGCGAGATGTGGCCCTACGTCGTCAAGGCGGTGGGCTACATTGAGACCCTGCGCCAACAACGCTCCACCGGCAAATATGCTGATGACGCAAAGTATCAGGCCTATCGTGGCCTGGTCCCAGAGTCAATCAGCCATGAAGGCTACGCCAGCCAGCCGCAACATTCCTACTGGGATAATTTCTTCATCCTGCGCGGTCTGAAAGACGCCGCTGCTATGGCGGTGATTCTCGACGAAGCGCCGGAAATTGCCCGGATGACGGTCTTGCGCGACGCCTTCGCCCAGGATTTGTACGCCTCGATTGCGGAAACGCTGAAGGTGCATCAAATCGACTTTATTCCCGGCGCGGTTGAACTGGGCGACTTTGACCCGACCTCCACCACGGTTGCGCTCGATCCCGGCGGCGAACTGGGCCGCTTGCCGCAACCGGCGCTGAATCGGACCTTTGATCGCTATCTGGACTTTTTCCGTGAGCGGCAGGCGAAAGCAACCTGGGAAGCGTATACCCCCTATGAATGGCGGTCGGTGGGCGCATTGATCCGGCTGGGTCGTCGCGATGAGGCGTTGGAAGCGATGGCGTTCTTCCTGGAGGGGCAACGACCACGCGCCTGGAATCACTGGGCGGAAGTGGTCTGGCGCAATCCACGGATGCCGCGATTTATCGGCGACATGCCCCATACCTGGGTGAGTTCCGATTTTATCCGGGCGGTCCGCAGTCTCTTTGTGTATGAGGAAGAAGCGACGCAGGCGCTGGTCATTGGTGCGGGTCTGCCGGCCGCCTGGGTGGAAAGTCGCGAGGGTGTTGCGATCAAGCGGATGCCGACCTGGCACGGCACGCTGAACTACCAGATGGCGATGGCCGGACCGAATACGTTGCGTGTGCGCCTGTCGGGCGATGTCGCGGTGCCGGCGGGCGGTATTCTCCTGCATTCCCCACTGGATCGACCGGTGCGCGAGGTGGTCATCAATGGGCAGTCCGCGACGGCGTTGACCGCAAAAACGGTACGGGTTGACCGGTTCCCGGCCGAGGTGGAGTTGCGTTATTAGGCGTGGGGTTATCGTGTTTTAACCTGAGTAGCCGACATTCCGAACCACCCCGGCGCTTCGCGCCACCCCTCCTTACTCAAGGAGGGGAATCCGGAAATCCGGTGATCATCGAGAAAGGCTATAAAGGCTAAAGGTCAACAATCAAGGTTATTCTGTGCGATGAAGCTACACTGTATAGAGAAATTTCACCTGCTGGAGGATTCTTGATGCACGCCGACCTGATTCAACACGCCCGAGCCGTTGACGGTCATGTGTTCGCCCGTGGCGGCTATGCGCTGCTTTTGACCGCGGCCGGCGCTGGCTATGCGGTGTGGAACGGCGTGGCACTGACCCGCTGGAATGCTGATCCGGTGGAACAGGGCGAGGGATTTTTCCTGTATCTGCGTGATCTTGATAGCGGCGCATTCTGGTCACTGGGCCAGCAGCCGACCCGGAAAATTCCGGAACAGTACGCCGCCCGGTTCATGGCGGACCACGCTGAATTCCAGCGGGTGGATGACGGCATTGAAGCCCGTTTGGAGGTGTGCATCGCCCCGGATGCGGATCTGGAAGTGCGGCGGGTCACGTTGCGCAATCACAGTGGCCGGCCCCGGCGTATTGAATTGACCAGTTACGCCGAAGTGGCGCTGAACGACTGGGCGGCTCATGCGGCACATCCAGCTTTTTCCAAGCTGTTTGTGCAAACCGAATGGGTGGCGGAGTCGGGCGCGTTGTTAGCGCGACGCCGCCCCCGCACACCGGAAGAACCTACCTGTTGGCTGGTTCATGCGTTGATGGGAGAGGATGTCAGTTGTGAAACGGATCGCGCCCGATTTATTGGCCGTAGCTACTCACTGGCGGAACCGCAAGCGCTGGTTACCACGGAACCCTTGTCCGGCACGGTCGGCAATGTGCTGGACCCGATGGTCAGTTTGCGGCGAGTCGTAGAACTGGCGGTGGATGGCGAGGCGCAGGCGACGTTTCTGCTGGGCGCGACGGCGGATCGGGAAACGGCTTTGAATGCGGTCAGGCGCTATGTTCCCCTCCCCTCAATGTCCTCTCCCGTTGAGGAGGGGACATCTCAAACGCCCTCCCCCCTGGCGGGGAACCTTGCGGCGTCTCCCTCCCCGCTAACGGGTGACGGGAGTAGTCAAGGGGAAATCTCGGCTCCTGAACCCCTGCAATTCTGGAACGGTTATGGCGGATTCAGCGCGGATGGCCGCGAATATGTATTGCGGCTGACCCCGTGCGCCAGCGGTCGCTTGAAGTTGCCCCCGCAACCCTGGGTCAACGTGATCGCCAATCCCCAGTTCGGCTTTCTCGCCAGCGAGACCGGTGCCGGTTACACCTGGAGTCAGAACAGCCGCGAGAACCGGCTGACGCCCTGGTATAACGACCCGATTCTCGATCCGCATAGTGAAGCCCTGTATCTGCGCGATGAAGATCAGAGTCGATTCTGGTCGCTGACGCCGGGACCCGTTCCGCAAGCTGTGCCTTATGAAGTGCGTCACGGGTTCGGTTACAGCCGCTATCGCCAGATCAGCCAGGGGCTGGAACAGGAGGTCTGCCTGTTCGCGGCGCGGGAGGAACCGGTCAAGATCGCCCTGATTCGCTTGCGCAACCTTGGAAATCAGCCGCGCCGTCTGTCCCTGTTCAGCTATGCCCGACTGGCGCTGGGCGACCTGGTTATTGAGCAGGATGCGGCTTCCGGGGCGTTGCTGGCTGAAAACCGGAACCGGGCATTTGCCGGACGAATCGCTTTTGCTGCCGCTTCCCCGGTGGACAGTGTTCCTCTCCATATCAGCGGCGACCGCGCCACGTTTATCGGGCCACTGGGCAGTCCCGCCCGGCCCGCTGCGCTGGTCCGCCACCCGGTGCTGGATGGGCGCGTGGGCGCGGGCCTTGATCCTTGTTTCGCCCTGCAAGTCACCTTGCGGCTAGAACCCGGCGCAACCCTCGAACGGGCGTTCCTGCTGGGCGAGGCGGACAGTCAGGATAGCGCCCGCCGGTTGATCAACCGCTATAGCGAAGCCGGGGCGGTCAACGGGGCGCTGGCGGAAGTGCAGAACTTCTGGCGGAACTGGCTGGGGGCGGTGCAGATTGAAACCCCCCTGCCGGAACTCGACGTGATGATGAACGGTTGGGCGGCTTATCAAACCCTGGGTTGCCGGCTGTGGGCGCGGTCGGCGTTCTATCAGTCCGGTGGCGCGTTCGGATTCCGCGATCAGTTACAGGACGCCGCCGCTCTGGTTTACTACGATCCGGAACTGACCCGGCAGCAGTTGTTGCTCCATGCCGGACATCAGTTCACCGAAGGCGATGTTTTGCACTGGTGGCATCCTGAACCGCTCGGTTGCGGTCTGCGCACCCGCTTCAGCGATGATTTGCTGTGGCTGCCGTATCTGGCGACGTTCTATGGTCACGCCACCGGCGACTGGAGCCTGTTCGGGGAACCGGTGCGCTTTGTGCAGGCACGGGCATTGGCAGCGGGCGAAGATGAGGTGTTTCTGACCCCGGAGGATTCGGGCGAGACAGCGACGGTGTATGAACATTGTTGCCGGGCGCTGGATCGCTCATTGACGCAGGGTGCGCACGGTTTGCCCTTGATGGGAACCGGCGACTGGAATGACGGGATGAATCGGGTCGGGCGGGAAGGCCGGGGTGAGAGCGTCTGGATGGGATTCTTTTTGTACGCGATTCTCGGCGATTTTATTCCGGTCTGCGGTCAGCACGGCGACTATAACCGGGCGCGGCGTTATGCGGCATTTCGCAGTCATCTGGCGACGGCGCTGAATGAACAGAGCTGGGATGGCGAATGGTATTGCCGCGCCTGGTATGACGATGGCACGGTGCTGGGTTCCAGCGCCAGCGATGAATGTCAGATCGACGCCTTGGCGCAGGCGTGGGCGGTGATCTCCAAAGCTGCGCCCTGGGCCAGGGCAGAAGCGGCGCTGGATGCGGTTGAGCGGCGACTGATTGACGAGGAGAGCGGGCTAATCCGGTTATTGACGCCGCCGTTTGCGAATACGCCCCATGATCCGGGCTATATCAAGGGTTATGTGGCCGGAGTGCGGGAGAATGGTGGTCAGTACACCCATGCGGCGCTGTGGGTGGTGCGGGCGCTGGCGGAATTGGGTCGGCGCGGTCTGGCGGTGCGGTTGCTGGAGCAGCTCAATCCGGTCAGCCGCGCCCGGACTCCGGAAGCGGTCGCGGTGTATCGGCTGGAACCGTTCTCGGTCGCTGCGGATATTTATGGCATCGCGCCGCATGTAGGACGCGGCGGCTGGAGCGGCTACACCGGGTCGGCGGGCTGGTTGTTGCGCGTGACGCTGGAATCCATTCTCGGCCTGGAACTGGTAGAGAGCCATGCCTTGCGGTTGCGTCCCTGCATTCCCGACGCATGGCCGGGTTTCCGCCTGCGCTACCGCCTGCCGGAGGGCGAGGCGACTTATGAGATTGAAGTGCGCAATCCCGATGGCGCGGCGCAACGGGTGACAGCGGTGGAGATTGATGACCACCCTGGGCGCATTGAATATGGCGCGGCCCATATCCCGCTGTTCCGGGATGGGCTGGTTCATCAGGTGCTGGTGACGCTGGGGGGGGCCGTCGAGAATGGTGGAACGGGCGCATGAGCTATTGACAGGCCACCCATAAATCGGAATAATCGCCCTTCTTCAAATCCCCCCGCCTTTCAATGGCTACGTAGCTCAGTTGGTTAGAGCACGGCACTCATAATGCCGGTGTCGGTGGTTCAAGTCCACCCGTAGCCACCAATCTTATCAACCACGAATCCCGCCATTAGCTTTTTAACAGCGATAACTTTTGACAGGCTGGCCTATGTCAAAATCTGGCGATCAGCGCAGCCTTGCTCTGGATTCTGATTCGCATGGCAACGACTTAACCGATTTTCGTCTATGACGCCGATGGTGCGGATTTTTCCGTGTCATGGTCATCCTTTTTGCCGGGAGATTTATGTTAAAACATCACGGCGCTGTCAATGGCGTAACTGGTTCTTGCCATGAACTGACTCTGGCCAATGGCCGGTCGGTGTTGATCGATTGCGGATTGTTCCAGGGCGCAGAAATCTCGGCGGATGGGGCCGGGGCCGCGCAGTTGGCGGTAACTTTTCCAGTGGATCAGATCACCGCACTGATTGTGACGCATGTGCATATTGACCACATTGGGCGGATTCCCTATCTGTTAGCGGCGGGTTTCACGGGGCCGATTCTGTGCAGTGAGGCGTCAGCGGCGCTATTGCCGATGGTGCTGGAGGATGCGCTGGAGGTGGGATTTACCCGTGATCGGGCGCTGATCGAGCGGGTGTTGCAGGTGATCCGGGAGCGGGTGGTGGCGTTGCCTTATGGCGCGTGGCATGAGGTGGTCGCTGGTCATCCGGGGTTACGGGTCAATTACCCCGCCCTGAAGGGTGAGGCTTGTAGCTGTACTCCCCAAATCCCTATTGGATCATGGCACGCTACGTTAGCCTTGATTCCGGGTTATCACCGAGAAACCCGGAGGCAATTGGGCCGATTGACACCTTTGGCAAAAAGGACT
>JAUPTV010000094.1 GCA_030917925.1 Pseudomonadota bacterium | reverse complement strand
TCATAACCACATGCTGGGCAAACAACAGGAATTAAAACCATTTTTAGAATCCTTATAAAATTAGAAGTTTTCAATCAAATTTGATAAGGTATTATATAAAATCCAAGTCTAGAACACTACCTGAGTGAGAACCAGGGGTTGCCTTGGTCACATGCACTTTATGAGCGCTACGCCGACCGTTGGGATGTCGGTGGAGTTGCCAATCACTACGATGGTGGGGTTCGTTCTCTAACACCTGATCAGGTTAATCGGTTGATGGTAATCATTTCGGAAGGGAACAAAGGAGTAAACTACAATGCTTGAATGGTTTTTGTCTATCAATTCTCTTCTCCGCAATATTCGTAGCAAGGCAAATGATGCTCTTTTAAAACTTGAACTTGGCGATGAAGAAGCCGCAAAACTAATCAATGGCTACCTAAAAAATGATTATCATAGCTTGTGTAACCTATGGGAAAAATATCATTTTGAAAACGCTAAATTGAATAATATTCAACGACATTTAAATTACGGATGCAAAAATGATTATTACGACATTATTGAAAGAGATTTGGTGGTTCTCGAAAAATATGTAGAAAAATATTTTATTGAAAATATGCCTCGCAGCCAACATATTGACTTTGAAGATTTAATTCACCATTTAATTCATAAACATGGCTTTAATCACTATATAAATGGTCATTTTCGAGAAGCTGTTTTTAACTCAGTTGTTGCTATTTTTGATCTGATTAGACAACGAACGGGACTCGATCTTGATGGGCAAAATTTAGTGAATACTGCTTTCTCACTTGATAAACCACATTTGGTTTTTAGCAATTTAGATAGCGAGTCAGGTCGAAATGATCAAAAAGGTTTCATGCAGATACTTATCGGTTGTTATTCAGGGATTCGTAATCGAAATGCACACTCATTAATAAATGATATAAATAAACAGGATGCTGCTCAATACTTGGTTTTTGCCAGTCTTCTGGTAAAGCGCATATGCCAGACCAAGCAACCTGAATCTAAAATCTGAGAGATTCTTCTTATTGAGCATAATCACAGAAACTCAAGGCAACATCTTCGAATCATCCTGCCAAACCTTGGTCAACACTGTAAATTGTGTTGGCATCATGGGCAGAGGTATAGCTCTTGAATTTAAGAACCGCTTCCCAGAAATGTATGATGAATATGCCCGCTACTGTACTGATAAACAAATTCATCCTGGCGTTCTTCATCTCTGGAAAAAATCCGAACCATGGATTCTTAACTTTCCGACAAAAAATAATTGGAAATATCCATCAAAAATTGAGTATATCGAGCAAGGAATGGCGAAATTTTCCGCTACCTACGTTATGAAAGGTATCACCTCAATCGCATTTCCAGAACTAGGCACCAGTTTGGGCGGATTACAATGGAGTACAGTAAAAGAAGTCATGTACCGGCATCTTGAACCGTTGCCCAATCTCGAAGTTGAGATTTACCATTTTGATCAATTTTAGTTGATAAAATTTAAATCCAGAAAACACCACAAGGAGAATAATTATGAGTGGTTTTAACCAACTTCAAATTATCGGCTACATCGGCAAATCTGCCGAGATCAAGACCCTGCCCAGCGGCAAGCGCGTTCTGAGTTTCAGCTTGGCGGTCAACGAAAAACGTGGTCAGGAAGACATTACGACCTGGTTCGATTACTCGATGTTCGGGGAACGGCTGGATGCATTAGGTCCCCTGTTGACCAAGGGCAAACAGGTCTTCGTCCAAGGGCCGGTGTCCAGTCGGAGTTGGACGGCGCAAACCGGAGAGGCCCGTTCCAGCATGAGCGTCCTGGTCAACAAACTGGTGCTGTGCGGCAGCAAACGTGATGAAGCCTATCCAAGCGATACACCCACCGCCTCATACGCTGCACCTCGATCAACGTCCGGGCCAGCGACCGATTTGGAAGGTCCCCCCTTTGATGATGACACCATTCCTTTTTAGCCAAGCCTATGATTTACAACTCTAATCAATTACTTCAAAATTATTATTTTGAGTGGAATTAGGTAAACCACAATAAGGAGAAAGAGCTTGAGCTACATCAAAACCATTGTCTGTTTTGCCAATTCGCGGAAGACTGCTGGCCGCTGCGTTGCTGGTAAAGAATGGCAAAACGGTAAGCCTGGGGAATGGGTACGACCTGTCAGTACCGGTATTCTTTATCCAGAGAGTTTTAATCAATGCTCTACACTATCGGCCATTCTAATCACCCTATCGATGTTTTTATCGACTTACTGCAAAAACAGGGTATTACTGCAATCGGCGATGTCCGCTCACATCCTTATAGCCGTTATGTTCCGCAATACTCGCGGGATTCGCTAAAGGAAGCATTAACCAATGCGGGTATTACCTACGTGTTTCTTGGAAAAGAACTGGGTGCGCGAAGTAATAACCCGGCTTGTTACCTGCAGGGGAAAGTACAATATCACCTGTTGGCTCAACAACCACTATTTACAGAAGGCATTAACAGGGTAAAACAGGGAATTCAACGTTACCGCATCGCACTAATGTGTTCTGAGAAAGATCCACTTGACTGTCATCGTGCAATGCTGGTCGCGCGCCATCTCTTCAAGATGGATATCCCAGTCCAGCATATTCACGCTAATGGGAGACTTGAAAGCCATCCAGAGTTGGAATCACGTCTACTGACGATCTGCAATTTACCTGAAGGCGATATGTTCAAAACGCGCGATGAATTTGTTTTTGAAGCCTATACAATCCAAGGCAAACGTATTGCTTATCAGGATCAGGCTATGGAAAAAACCGAAATGGTAGAGGCATGATGAAGATATTTACTATCAGATTTACCAAAAAAATGTTGATACCCAGTGACACCGGAGCATCTTGATGAATATCCTGATTATTGGCGGCGGTGGCCGCGAACACGCCCTGGCCTGGAAAGTGGCGCAATCCAGCCGGGTGAACAATGTCTACGTCGCGCCGGGCAACGCCGGAACCGCCCGCGAACCCAAAGTCACGAACATTGCCATCACCGCCGATGATCCGCCGGACTTGCTCAAGTTCGCCCAGGGTCATCATGTGGACTTAACCATTGTTGGACCGGAAGTCCCGCTGGTGTTGGGCATTACCGACCTGTTCGCCCAGGCCGGCTTGCGCTGTTTCGGCCCCTCCAAAGCGGCAGCGCAACTGGAAGGTTCCAAAGCCTTCGCCAAGGACTTCCTGGCCCGCCAGCACATCCCGACCGCCCGTTATCAGAGCTTCACCGATCCGGACGCCGCGGAAGCCTACATTCGGGAGATGGGCGCACCGGTCGTGGTGAAAGCCGATGGGCTGGCGGCAGGTAAAGGCGTCATTCTGGCGCAAAGCGTCGATGAAGCCATCACAGCGGTCCACGGTATGCTAAGCGGCAAGGACTTCGGCGCAGCGGGCCAGCGTGTCGTCGTCGAGGAATTCCTGGTCGGCGAGGAAGCCAGCTTTATTGTCATGACCGATGGCGAATTTATCCTGCCCTTCGCCTCTTCCCAGGATCATAAGGCCCGCGACAACGGCGACCGGGGGCCGAATACCGGGGGCATGGGCGCTTACTCCCCGGCTCCCGTCGTGACCCCGGAATTGCATGACCGGATTATGGCCGAGATTATTGAACCGACGGTGCGTGGCATGACGGCGGAAGGTTGCCGCTACGTCGGCTTTCTCTACGCCGGGGTGATGGTCACCGCTGATGGTCCCAAAGTCCTGGAATACAACTGCCGGTTAGGCGATCCCGAAACCCAACCGCTCATCATGCGGTTACGCTCTGATCTGGTGGAACTGTGCAAGGCGGCGCTGGATGGGCGCTTGCACGAGGTGAACGTGGACTGGGACCCGCGCCCGGCTCTGGGCGTCGTCATGACGGCTGGCGGCTATCCGGGTCGTTACCAGCAAGGCGATGTCATTCACGGTTTGCCCGCGCATGACGAGGAACTGGGCGATGAGGTCAAGCTGTTCCACGCCGGCACGGTGGAAGCGAAGGACGGCCATACCGTGACCCATGGTGGGCGCGTGTTGTGCGCCACTGCGTTGGGCGGCACAGTCGCCGAGGCACAGAATCTGGCCTATAACTTGGCTAAGCGGGTGCATTGGGAAGGCGCGTATTACCGCACCGACATCGGCTATCGGGCGATTGCGCGAGAACAAAGTCGCTAATCCTGTCGTCTTTGCCATGGCAATGATAAGCGAGTAGCGAGTCAGCCGTTGCTACTCGCTTGTCGGCTAATACCAGCGAGCGGATAATCGGCTTACTTTCTATCTTACTTATTGGAGGCGCGTCATGTCCGTCGCAACAGTGACCCTTTCCAGCAAAGGGCAGGTCGTGATTCCAAAGGAAATTCGCGATCAGTTGCACTGGGGGGTTGGAACCGAGCTGGATATCATCGCTACACCCGCCAGTGTCACGTTACGCGCTAAACAGCCCGCCGGAAAACTGAACCTTGCAGACTTGCGCGGCATCCTGCAATACGATGGCCCCCCTATTCCGACCGAAACGCTTTGCAAACCGGTGGAACTGACGGATCAGGAATGCCGGGAATACCGGAAATGATCGCGCTGGATACCAATATTCTGATCCGGTTGGTGGTCAATGATCATCCAGAGCAAAGTGCGATGGCCGAGAATCTGGTTCGCGGCCATCGCATTTTCATCAGCAAAACGGTACTGATGGAGTCAGAGTGGGTTCTGCGCCACAGTTACCGCTACAGCCGCGAACGTATCGCCTGGTTCTTCGGCAAGCTGTTCGAACCATGGAACACTACAATTGAACATCCAGAACAGGTCGCCAAAGCCATTGAGTGGTACACGGCGGGCTGTGACTTTGCGGATGCCTTGCATTTGGCGGGTTGCGGCGACGTTACCCTGCACACCTTTGACCGCAAATTCTGTAAGCAGGCACGGGAGGCCGGGATCGCCCCGGAAGTGCGGGTGTGGGATGTTTGAAGCCTGTTCGATAAAGCATATTTAACAGTATTATCCGCTCATTGCTGCAGTGACTCACCCACTGTCATTCTTGAAGGACCCGATTTCCTATGGCTATGTCTGTTTCATCCACCGCATCCAAATCCCTTGAACTGGTCTGTCCCGCCGGCAACCTGCCCTCGCTGAAAACCGCCGTCGATAACGGCGCGGATTCGGTCTACATCGGCTTCCGCGATGACACCAACGCCCGCCATTTCCCCGGCCTGAACTTCGACGTCAAAACCGCTGTGCAGGGGGTGCAATACGCCCATGCCAGGGGTCGACGGGTCTTCGTTGCGCTCAACACTTTCCCGCAACCGGCAGGCTGGCCACGCTGGGAACGGGCGGTCGATCAGGCCGCCGAACTGGGCGTAGACGCAGTGATTGCTGCCGATATTAGCGTTCTCGATTACGCCCATCATCAGCATCCCAACTTGCCGTTGCATCTCTCCGTCCAGGGTTCCGCGACCAACTACGAAGCGATCCGGTTTTACTACGAGCAATTCGGTATCCGCCGGGTGGTATTGCCCCGCGTTCTCTCGCTCCCTCAGGTCCAGCATGTCCTCGACAACAGCCCGGTGGACGTTGAAGTGTTCGGCTTCGGCGGACTGTGCATCATGGTCGAGGGCCGCTGCCTGCTGTCGTCCTACGTCACTGGCGAATCGCCGAATATGTGCGGGGTCTGTTCCCCGGCTAAAGCAGTGCGCTGGGAGGAAACGCCGAACGGGCTGGAAACGCGACTCGGCGGACTGCTCATCGACCGCTACGCCCCTGGCGAACCGGCCGGTTATCCCACCCTGTGCAAGGGTCGGTTCACGGTCGCTGATCAGACTTATTACGCCATTGAGGAACCGACCAGCCTGAATACGCTGGAGCTATTGCCGCAATTGCAGGCCATGGGCATCGCCGCGATCAAGATCGAGGGACGTCAGCGTAGTCCAGCCTATGTCACCCAAGTCACTAAAGTCTGGCGGGCAGCGATTGATGCCTGCCGACGCAACCCGTCGGCCTATACGCCAAAACCGGAATGGCTGAAAGAACTGGGCAAAGTGTCGGAAGGCCAGCAAACCACGCTGGGCGCGTATCACCGGACCTGGCAATGATGAAGGCCGCGACGATGACGGCGTACCATCAACCGAAATTGGCGCTGGGACCGGTGTTGTACTACTGGTCACGGGAAACCCTGCTGGATTGCTACGAGCGGATCAGCGCCGCGCCCGTGGATATCCTCTATATCGGCGAAACGGTCTGCGCGAAACGCCACCTGATGAACACCGGCGACTGGCTGGCCTTGGCGGAACGATTGAGCGCGACGGGTAAGGAGGTCGTGCTGTCCACCCTGGCCCTGCTGGAGGCGGAATCGGAACTCAAAACCCTGCGGCGGCTGTGCGAGAACGACCGCTTCACCGTGGAAGCCAATGATATGGGCGCGGTGCGACTGCTGGCGGAGCGGAAAATGCCGTTCGTGCTGGGGACCGGCATTAATGTTTACAGCGACCAGACTCTGCGCTTTCTGGCGGGACTGGGCGCGAAACGCTGGGTGATGCCGGTGGAATTATCGCGGCAAACCCTGAGCACGATTCAGGCAGGACGGCCCGAAGGTGTGGAAACCGAAGTGTTTGCTTATGGCCGAATGCCGCTGGCCTATTCCGCCCGCTGCTTCACCGCCCGTTATCACAATTTGCCCAAGGATGATTGCCAGTATCGGTGCCTGAACGATCCCGAAGGCTTGACGCTGAGTACCCGCGAAGGTCAGGCGTTTCTGACACTGAATGGCATTCAAACCCAGTCCGCGCAGACCTGCAACCTGCTGCCCGAACTGGCGGAATTGCGGGAATTGCACATCGACGTACTGCGTATCAGCCCACAAGCGCAGGGAACGGCAACGGTCATTGAGGCGTTCGCGGCCTGTCTGCGCGGGGAACGAGATGCGGGCGAAGCAGCGCGGGCGCTGAATGCCGTATTGCCCTATGGCGCTTGCGATGGCTATTGGCAGGGTCAGGCGGGATTAAGGCAGGTTGCGGCTCTGCCATAAGCAAGTCGTCCGTTGACGCAAAACCGTGTCCAGCAATTTTAAAGCGAGAGAGTCAACATGCCGATTTTGCATTACACCGAAAGCGGGCAGGGGGAGCCGCTGATTCTACTGCACAGTGGCGGCATGAGCGGGGCGGAGTGGACGCCGCAAATTCCGCAGTTCGCTCGCTATTTCCGGGTGATCGTTCCTGACCATCTGGGCCATGGGGCCAGTCCGATGGTCGCCGAGCGGCTGGCTGTCGCTGACATGGGCCGCGCCGTGCTGGAACTGATGGACGAACTGAACCTGCCCCAAGCGAATTTGGTGGGGTCCTCGATGGGCGGGGCGGTCGCGCTATGGCTCACGCTCTACCATCCCGGTCGCGTGAGCCGGCTGGTGCTGTACCGGATTGGCTACCGCAAGGATGAGGTGACCCACGCGGGAACTCGCAATATGGCTGACCCGGCCTACTGGCGCGGTGTCGGGATGCACAAATGGTTGAGCGACATCCATCAGCCACAGGGTGGGCCGGATGCCTGGGAGGAAGTGATCAGCCGGGTATCGGAAGCGCTGGAGCCGGCGACCACTGATCATAAGCACGATCTGGAAGTGCTGGACTGCATTTTTCAGCCCACGCTGATTGTCGTTGGCGACCGCGATCCAGTGGCACCCCTGGATCAGATTCTGGAAATGTTTGGAGCGATTCCCCATTGCGGGTTATGGGTCATGCCTTACGCCACGCACGTCACCGGGACTAACACTTGGCGGGCGGAGTCGTTCGCCCTCGAAGTCACCCGGTTTTTGCAACGGCAGAAGTAGAACGGGTTGCCGTGAAATAGACGAATCGCTTTGACAAGCACGCTAACTCTCCGGTGCCGCCCCAGCTTCTTCGACATCCCGCAGGCAGTGAATCAATCCCAGGGCGTCCTGAATGTGGCGGGAAGCGTCGGCTAACTGATCTTCCGGCTGGGCAGCGAGGGCGGAAGATGCTAACACCGCCGCGACGCTAACCAGAAAGGAGAGCCGGTCCAGCCCGGCCTCATCGGCATAACGCAGAATGTGTGAGCTGGCTTCCTTGGCGCAGGCGGCGACCAGCGCGCTGGCTTGTTGTTCATCGGGAGTCATCGGGGCAGTATCCTCGTGGGGTGGCGGTTAATTACTTTGATTCAATCAATGATAGTAATGAACAGCGGACCGGGTGTGGGAGTCACTACTATACTCTGGTAGTCATTATCGTTGCAGGCTCCCTGAAAAGGCATTGGCGTTTTTGAAAATGTTTCGTTTTGACGCCGTATCTCCCCGTACATGAACTCTCATGAAAAGGCAAAATCTATGGAAATCAATCATGATCTTGATCCGCTGGAAACCCGTGAGTGGCTGGACGCCCTGAAAGCTGTCGAACAGCACCAGGGACCACAACGAGCCAATTTTCTGGTGGGCAAGCTGGTGCAGGAGGCGCGGCGCGATGGCCTGTACATTCCCTCGTCGCTGAACACCGCCTACTGCAACACTATTCCCGTCGATCAGGAAGAACGCACACCGGGCAACCGGGACATTGAGCATAAAATTCGTTCGGTAATCCGCTGGAACGCGGTCGCCACGATCCTGCGCGCTAACAAGGAATCCTCCGAACTGGGCGGCCATATCGCCAGTTTCCAATCCTCGGCGCTGCTCTACGACATCGGCTTTGGCCACTTCTGGCATGCGCCGACTGCGGAACATGGCGGCGACCTGATCTACTTTCAGGGCCACATCGCCCCCGGCATCTACGCCCGGGCGTTTATCGAAGGTCGGCTGACCGAAGAGCAGATGCTCAATTTCCGCCAGGAAACCGATGGCAAGGGTATTTCCTCCTACCCGCACCCGTGGTTGATGCCCGATTTCTGGCAATTCCCGACCGTCTCAATGGGACTGGGGCCGCTGATGGCCATTTATCAGGCCCGGTTTCTGCACTACCTCGAAGGCCGGGGCCTGGCGAAAACCGCCAACCGGAAGGTGTGGGCGTTCCTGGGCGATGGTGAAACGGATGAACCCGAATCACTCGGGGCCATTTCCCTGGCCGGACGCGAGCGGCTGGATAATCTCATCTTCGTTATCAACTGCAATTTGCAACGGCTGGACGGCCCGGTGCGCGGCAACGGCAAGATCATCCAGGAACTGGAGTCGGTGTTCCGGGGCGCGGGCTGGAATGTGATTAAAGTGGTCTGGGGCCGGGGCTGGGATCGGTTGCTGGCGAAGGATAAGACCGGCTTGCTGGCGCAGCGCATGGAAGAATGCGTCGATGGCGAATATCAGGACTTCAAATCGAAGAATGGCGCTTATGTCCGTGAGCACTTCTTCGGCAAGTACCCGGAATTGCTGGAACTGGTCGCGGATATGACCGATGACGACATCTGGGCGCTGCGGCGCGGCGGCCATGACTCCACCAAGGTCTACGCAGCTTACGCGGCCGCCGTGAAGCATCAGGGTCAGCCCACCGTCATCCTCGCCAAGACCGTCAAGGGCTTCGGTATGGGCGAGTCCGGGGAAGGGCAGATGATCGCCCACCAGGCGAAAAAGATGACCCACGACGCGCTCAAGCAATTCCGCGACCGCTTCCAAATCCCGGTATCGGATGAGCAACTCGACAAAGTGCCGTTCATCAAACTGCTGGAAGGCAGTCCAGAACTGAACTATCTGCGGGAGCGTCGTCAGGCGCTGGGCGGTTATCTGCCCAGTCGCCGGACTCAATCGACCTCGCTGGAAATCCCACCACTGTCCAGCTTTGACCGGCTGCTCAAATCCTCCGGCGACCGCGAAATTTCGACCACCATGGCGTTCGTGCAGATGCTCGGTACGCTGGTGCGGGACAAAGCGATTGGCAAATATGTGGTGCCTATCGTCCCCGACGAATCGCGCACCTTCGGCATGGAGGGCATGTTCCGGCAACTGGGCATTTACTCGGCGGTCGGCCAGCTCTACACGCCGCAAGACGCCGACCAGCTCATGTATTACCGGGAAGACAAGTCCGGGCAGGTCTTGCAGGAAGGCATCAACGAACCGGGAGCCATATCGTCCTGGATCGCCGCGGCGACGTCCTATAGCAATAACGACCTGCCGATGATCCCGTTCTACATCTATTACTCGATGTTCGGCTTTCAGCGGGTCGGTGACCTGGTTTGGGCGGCAGGTGATCTCCGCTCCCGAGGCTTCCTGCTCGGCGGCACGGCGGGCCGCACCACGCTGAACGGGGAAGGCTTGCAGCACGAAGATGGCCACAGCCATATCCTGGCGTCCACCATTCCCAACTGCGTCGCCTACGATCCGACCTTTGCCTACGAAGTCGTGGTCATCGTTCGTGAAGGGATGCGCCGCATGATGCAGGAACAGGAGGATGTGTATTTCTACATCACCCTGATGAATGAGAACTACGCGCACCCCGAACTGCCCGAAGGCGCGGAGGCGGGCATCGTCAAGGGCATGTATTTGTTCAAGGACGGCGGCGAATCCAGTGGCCCCCGGGCGCAACTGCTGGGCAGTGGAACTATTTTGCGCGAAGTCATCGCGGCCGCGGAGTTGCTGCGCAATGATTTCAATATCGCCGCCGACATCTGGAGCGTGACCAGCTTTAACGAACTGCGCCGCGACGGTCTGAGCGCCGAACGCTGGAATCTGCTGCATCCCGCGCAACCGCCCCGGAAGAGCTATATCGAAACTTGTCTGGAAGGGCGGGCTGGGCCGGTGATTGCCTCGACGGACTACATGCGCAGCTTCGCGGATCAAGTGCGCGCTTACATTCCACGGCGCTATGTCACGCTGGGCACGGATGGCTTTGGCCGCAGCGACTACCGGGTGCAACTACGCCGCTTCTTCGAGGTAAACCGGTACTACGTCGCCGTCGCCGCGCTCAAGGCGCTGGCCGATGAGGGCCAGATTTCGGTGGATATTGTCGAAGCCGCCATCCGGCAGTATGACCTTGATCCCGAGCGGCCCGATCCCTGGACGGTATGAGGCGACCCTTCCGAACCACCCCGGCGCTGCGCGCCACCCCTCCTTAGCCAAGGAGGGGATTACGCCCTGCGAGAAAGAACATGAGTCAAGTTATTGAAGTTAAAGTCCCGGATATTGGCAATTTTGCCGATGTGCCCATTATTGAAATTTTGGTCAAGCCTGGCGATGTCGTCAAAGCCGAAGAGCCGTTAATCATGCTGGAATCCGATAAGGCCACCATGGAAGTGCCGTCGCCAGCGGGCGGAACCGTCAAGGAAATCAAGGTCAAGGTCGGCGATAAGCTGTCGGAAGGGATGCTGGTTCTGCTGCTCGACAGCGCTGATGTGGCACAAACTGCCGTCTCAACCAGTGCATCTGCGGCCACGCCAGCGCCTGCCGTGCCGACTTCACCGGCAGCGCATGTGCCTGTAGCGCAAACTGATGAAGCGGCGTTCAAATTGGCCTATGCCGGGCCGGGCGTGCGCAAGTTGGCGCGGGAACTCGGCGTCGATCTGAACCAGGTCCAGGGCAGCGGGGCCAAGGGCCGGATCCTGAAAGAGGATGTGGAAAGCTTCGCCAAGGGCGGCGCAGTGGCGACTCCTGCACCCGCAGCAACAACGGCAGGCGCTGGCGTCGGTCTCGATCTGCTGGCCTGGCCGAAAGTGGATTTCAGCAAGTTCGGGCCGGTCGAAAGCAAGCCATTGTCGCGCATCAAGAAGATTGCTGGCGCGAATCTGCACCGCAACTGGGTGATGATCCCGCATGTCACCAACCACGACGAGGCCGATATTACCGACCTTGAAGCATTCCGCGTGCAGTTGAACCAGGAAATCGCCAAGAGCGGCGTCAAGGTCAGTATGCTGGCCTTCCTGATCAAGGCGGCGGCGGCGACGCTCAGGAAGTTCCCGGAATTCAACGCCTCACTGGACGGCGATAACCTGATCCTCAAGCAGTACTACCACATTGGCTTTGCCGCCGACACGCCCATCGGGCTGGTGGTGCCGGTGATTCGCAACGCTGACCAGAAAGGCATCGTGGAGATTGCCCAGGAAACCGGCGAATTCGCCAAACTGGCGCGTGAGGGCAAGTTGAAACCTGACCAGATGCAGGGCGGCACCTTCACCATTTCCAGCTTGGGCGGCATCGGCGGCACGTTCTTCACGCCGATCATCAACGCCCCGGAAGTAGCGATTCTCGGTGTCTGCAAATCGGCCTGGAAGCAGATTTCGCCGGACGGTCAGCATTCCGCCTGGCGGCTGACCCTGCCGCTGTCATTGTCCTACGATCATCGCGTGATCGACGGTGCCAGTGCGGCTCGCTTCAACGTTCATTTCGCCAACCTGCTCGCCGATATGCGGCGCGTGCTGATTTAGGGAGTCCGCCACCATGGCTAATCTAGTCGAAGTCAAAGTCCCCGATATTGGCGATTTCAAGGACGTGCCGATTATTGAAATCCTGGTCAAACCGGGCGATGTCGTCAAGGCGGAAGATTCGCTCATTACGCTGGAATCCGATAAAGCGACGCTGGACGTCCCCTCGCCTGGCGCGGGCGTCGTTCGCGAAATCAAGGTCAACATCGGCGACAAGCTTTCTGAAGGTTCGCTGATTCTGACGCTGGATGCTGCCGACGCCATGCAAACCATCACCCCGGCGGCTCCGCCTCCTCCCCCACCCACGGCAGCGCCCGTCGCGTCCCCAACAGCCGGCGCGTATACCGGCAGCATCGATGTCGATTGCGAAATGCTGGTGTTGGGCGCGGGACCGGGTGGTTATTCCGCCGCGTTCCGGTCCGCCGATCTGGGTATGAAGACCGTGCTGGTGGAACGCTACGCCACGCTCGGTGGTGTGTGCCTGAATGTGGGCTGCATCCCATCCAAGGCGCTGTTACATACCGCAGCGGTGGTGGACGAAGCCAAAGCCCTGGCCCACCACGGCATCGAATTTGGTCTGCCACAGGTCAATCTGGACAAACTGCGCGGCTTCAAGGACGGCGTGGTGAAGAAATTGACCGGGGGACTGGCGGGCATGGCCAAGGCGCGCAAGGTCGAAGTGGTGCGCGGCGTGGGCCGATTCCTCGATCCGCACCATCTGGAAGTGGCACTGACCGAGGGCAGCGGTCAGGCTCAGACCGGGGCGAAAAAGGTCATTCGTTTTCAAAAAGCCATTATTGCTGCCGGGTCGCAGGCGGTGAAACTGCCGTTCATGCCGGAGGATCCCCGCGTGATCGACTCCACTGGCGCGCTGAAATTGACGGCTATCCCGAAACGGATGCTGGTGGTCGGCGCGGGCATTATCGGTATGGAAATGGCGACGGTCTACTCCACGCTGGGAGCGCGGATTGACGTGGTGGAAATGCTCGACAGCATGATGGCGGGCGCGGATAAAGATCTGGTCAAGGTGTGGGAAAAGTTGAACGCACCCCGCTTCGACAACATCATGCTGAAGACTAAAACGGTCTCCGCCGAAGCGACGCCCGAGGGCATTCGGGTGAGTTTTGAAGGGGAAAAAGCGCCGAAGGAACCGCAGGTTTACGACCTGGTGCTGATGGCAGTGGGGCGCAGTCCCAATGGCGGAAAGATTGACGCCGACAAGGCGGGCGTCGCCGTGACCGACCGGGGTTTCATTCCAGTGGATCGCCAGATGCGCACCAACGTCCCGCACATTTTCGCGATTGGCGATCTGATCGGTCAGCCGATGCTGGCGCACAAGGCAGTGCATGAAGCGCATGTCGCAGCGGAAGTGGCGGCGGGGCATCAAGCCTTCTTCGACGCCCGCCAGATTCCAGGAGTCGCCTACACCGATCCGGAAATTGCCTGGGCGGGTAAAACCGAGGAGCAGTGCAAAGCCGAGGGCATCAAATACAGTAAGGCGGTGTTCCCGTGGGCGGCGTCGGGCCGTGCCATTGCCAACGGACGCGATGAGGGCTTCACCAAATTACTGTTCGACGAGGCGACGCATCGGTGCATTGGCGGCGGCATCGTCGGCACCCATGCTGGCGATCTGATTGGCGAAGTCTGTCTGGCGGTGGAAATGGGTTGCGATCCGGTCGATATTGGCAAGACCATTCATCCCCACCCGACGCTCGGCGAGTCCATTGGCATGGCCGCTGAGGTGTTTGAAGGCGTCTGCACAGACTTGCCGCCGGTGCGGAAGCGGTAACTTCATCAGTTTTTCCCGGAATGAACTCTGCAATCCGCAAACGATGGCGGGCGGCGACGCCCGCCAAACCTGCATAAGGAACGGCTCTTGAACGCTTCGCTGCATCCGGTCTTTGCCCTTGCACTAGGGCGTGGCGATTTGCCCAGGCTGACGCTCACGGCCCCCGATGGTGCCCAGGCCGAAATCTACCTTTATGGCGCACAGGTGACCTCGTGGGTTCCTGCCGATGGCCGGGAACGCTTGTTTCTGAGCGAGGCTTCCCGATTCTGTATTGGCGCGCCCATTAGCGGCGGTATTCCGATTGCGTTCCCACAATTCGGCATTTTCGGGCCGTTGCCCCTGCATGGTCTGGCGCGGCTGATGCGGTGGGAATTGGTGGGCGTGGACGTTACTGGCGGGCAGGCGTCTGTAACTTTCCGCCTGCGCGATACCGAGGACAGTCGGCGGCTTTGGGCCTATGCCTTTCTGGCCGAACTGACTGTGTTGATAAGCGGGAATCAGTTAGCAGTCACGCTGACTGTTACCAATACCGACGCCCAGCCGTTCACCTTCACCGCCGGACTCCACACCTATTTGGCGGTCGCTGACCTCGCAGACACCCGCCTTGAAGGGCTGATAGGCCGACGTTATCGCGATGCCGCAGCCGGTTGGACCGACCATGACCAGATAGCCCCACACGTTGACTTTACGGGTGAAATGAACCGGATTTACTTTGATGCCCCGGCGGAAACACGCCTGATCGAACGTGGCCAGATCACTCGCATTCAAGCTGCTGGTTTTGCGGATGCGGTGGTGTGGAATCCGGCAGCGGACAAATGCGCTGCAATGCCAGATCTGAAACTAGATGATTATCAACGGTTTGTCTGTGTGGAGGCGGTGACGGTTGGGACGCCTGTTAATCTGGAGTCTGGCGAACGCTGGCAAGGTGCGCAACGGCTAGTTGCTTGAGGAGTACTGGGTTCTGTGACGACAAAGGAGTAGCCCGGCCGGTTGTGGTTTCTGTCAAGATTGTCAATGCGTACTCTCTGCCTTTAAGCGGATTTTTTGTCATATTTTTGTTATTATTTGGTGTAAGAGATGTATGGGCTTTATCCAGCTCTGTTGAATGCCAATCGCTTCAACCGCTTCAGCCAGCTTGATAAATCGGCGCTGGCGGAGGATCGAGATGCCGCACTTGCCGAACGGGCGCGATTCCATGCTTCTTGCTGGAAGTGGGCGAAGCCTGTTCCGACCGCAGAAACGCCGGACAGCCTTTGACGCCACTGCTGCCAAAATCCTCACTGAGCGCCTGCCGCGCCCCGGATTCCGCAACGTCCAGCGCTTCCGCCATCCCCCGATACAGCAGATCAAACAGCCGCTCCAGCGCAATTTGATGAGTCTGTCCCACCGTGGCGAACAGCCAGTCACTCAAGGTCAGAAACCGCTCGAACGGCTTATCGCCCAGCAACAGTGGGAGCGTCTGCCGGAAGCGCCCGGAATTGCCGATCAAATCCCAGTAACGGGCGAAACGCTCCAGTCGGCGCATCGTCGCAAAGTCCAGCAGCGCCGAACACAACAGGTTATAGGGCGGCTGCGGGTTATAGCGGCAATCAAACTCGACCGTATGCCGGTCAATCGGCGCGCCGCGCAGCCGCTTGAGAATGCCCACCTGGATTTCATGGGGGTTCAATTCCACTAACCGGTTGAACCCGGCAGCGAAACTGGCCAGCGTCTCGCCAGGCAGTCCCACGATCAAATCAGCGTGCAGGTGCGCGGGGGTGTGCTGCCGCAACCAGCGCAAATTCTCCACAGTCCGCTCGTCATCCTGCCGACGACTGATCCGCGCCTGGACTTCGGGGTTAAAGGTCTGCACCCCGATCTCGAATTGCAGCGCACCGGGCGGGAACTGCACGATGCGGCTCTTGAGCGCCTCTGGGAGATGGTCGGGAATCAATTCAAAATGCAGGAACAGCCGCTCGTCCAGCCGTTCCAGAAAGAAATCGAGAATGCGCGCCCCGATCCGGGCATTGAGATTGAAGGTGCGATCCACGAATTTGAAGTGTCGCGCTCCCCGCTGATAAAGCCGGTCCATCTCCGCCAGAAACGGTTCCAGTGGAAACGGCCAGGCGGTTTTATCCAGCGCGGATAGACAAAACTCGCAACGGAATGGACAGCCACGCGACGCTTCGACATAGATCAGCCGATGTGCCAGGTCTTCGTCCGTGTAAAAGCGGTACGGCAACGCCACCTGATCCAGCGGCGGCGGGTCAGCGACGATGACCTTTTCCGCCGGTAAATCGCCTGTCAGCAGGCGGCGGCAGAGTGGGGGAAACGCCAAATCCGCCGGTCCCGTTATCACGAAGTCAGCCAGTCTCACAATCGGCTGATCCGCCTGCTCATGGCTCACTTCCGGCCCGCCCAGCACGATGATCAGCTCCGGTCGCACCCGCTTGAGCAGCGCCACAACCTGCGTCGTTTCAGCCACATTCCAGATATAAACGCCGAACCCGATCAGGCGCGGCGACTCGGCCAACAGCGCTTCGGCGATATCCAGCGGCCGCTGCGTGATAATGAATTCACGGACCGCCGCTTCAGCCTGCAACTCCCCAAGGTTGGCGTACAGATAGCGCAGCCCCAGCGAGGAGTGGAAATAACGGGCGTTCAGAGTCGTCAGCAGGATGGCAGGCATAGTGTAGAAACTCCCTTCTCGCCTGATGAAGTTTCAGAACTCCATCGGATATGAATTCCCCTCCTTGGCAAAGGAGGGGTGGCGCGTAGCGACGGGGTGGTTGGACCGTTTTAAAATGCCGTGATGAACTTGAAGAAGAACTTGTCGCCTTCGAAGCGGTTTTCAACGCCGGTTTCATGGTTCCAAGTGCCGATGAAGCTCATTCCCTGATAGTCATACTTCACCGCCGGGCCGAACGCGAACACTTCTCCCCGTCGGCCATCCGGACCCACCCGCTGACCATTCAATTCGTCATCGCTGGTTTGCTTGAGGTAATAGCCGCCAATGCCCGCTGTCCAGGGGCCGAAATGCTGACCCACCAGATAATCCATGTGAAAGTCATCGCCGGACTGGTAGTTCGTATCGTCGTTCTCGGTCTTGATGTTGTACATCAGCTTGGCTGAGACCTCGAAACCGCTCTGGTTCAGATAGGTGAAGGCCAGCGCCGGTTCGAAGCTGAAATAGTTGGCCCCGATGCTGTCGGTCGGATCGTTTTGATCGTACTTGCCGGTGGGCAGGTTGATGTCCAGACCAAACACCAGATGCCAGTCGGGCGGAAAGTGCCAGCCAATGATCAGCGGATTCAGCGTGATGTCGCCCAGGCCGAAAGCGTTGCCATCGCCAGGGCCGGGAATATCCAACTGCTGATAGACGAAGGGAACAATCGCGTGCATCCCCCAGTCACCGCCTAAAAATTTGTGATTGCTCACATAGATATAGCGCAGCGCGTCGAACGTCGCATTGACCTTCAAATCGGGTATTTCATGACCGTTATGGTCGCGGTATTTGCCGCTGTAATAGCCGAAATAATTGATGAAATAGTGGCCGGGCGGAGGCAATGCGCCGGCCATAAAATTCTCTGCGCCATTCGGATACTGATCGGGGCCTTCCTTGGCGAAGGCGAATGCGCTGGCCAGCAGTGCCGGCAGCAACAGCAGTTTTGGTGAACAGGTCATTGTTATGGAGTCTCCCTGGAGGAATCGAATAACCACTCCGCCAACCGTCAAGGGCGGATGGAGTGAGCGCTTGCGCCCAGTTAGTATAAGATGTTGCATCGCAAACGTTCAGCTTCAGGAGTCCCGCTATATGAGTTCATTGCTCGCCGCGCTTCGTCAGGAATACGCTCTGGGTTCCCTCAACGAGACCGATGTTGATCCTGATCCCATCCGACAGTTTCAGCGCTGGCTGGACGAGGCGCTCAAGGCGGAATTGCCCGAACCCAACGCCTTTACCCTGGCCACCGCCGACCGCACTGGACGCCCCTTTGCGCGGGTGGTGCTGCTCAAGGACTGCGACGTTGACGGCTTCGTGTTCTATACCAACTACCGCAGCGACAAGGGCCGACAGTTGGCGGAAAATCCCCACGCCGCGCTGGTATTCCTGTGGCTGGAGCTGGAGCGGCAGGTGCGGGTGGAAGGCATTGTCAGCAAAGTCTCTGCGGCGGAATCCGAAGCCTATTTCCACACCCGGCCCCGTGAGAGCCGACTGGGCGCACTGGCCTCGCGGCAAAGCCAGATCGTTGCCGACCGCCAGACGCTGGATACCCGTTTTGCACAACTGGCCGCCCAGTATCCCGAAGATGATGACAATATTCCCATGCCGAACCAGTGGGGCGGCTATCGGGTCAAGCCGGAAATGCTGGAATTCTGGCAGGGCCGGCACGGGCGGATGCACGACCGGTTGCGCTATCAGCGGCAACGCGACGGCGGTTGGCTACTAGAACGGTTGGAACCATGATCCTGAATACCTTTACTCCCATTAAGATTCGTCAGGGCCGATTGCTGGATCTGGACTCGATCCAGATTTGGGGCTGGCAGGAACAGGCTCTGGCGCTGCCGGTGGATGCCACCGGCTATGGCATGGTCACAGCCGGCCAGGCGGTGCTGGATGATCCGGGCGCGGGGCGTTTTGAACTGCGTCAGGGGATGTTTTTCGCACTGCCGAAAGGTGGTTCCGTGCAGGGCGGCAGCGGTCTGGTTATCGCCTTGTCCGGTTATCGCGGTCTGCGGCAAATCGGAGGCCCCTTGGAAGCGGTGGGTCGCCTGCGCTATATCGACGGGTGCAGTGATACGCTACTGATTAGCCCGCCCCGGTTGGGCGAGCCGTGCCTGAACCATCTGCACATTCCCCCGCATACTGACCAAACGCCGCATACGCATCCTTCAGTGCGGATTGGGGTCATCATGGGGGGAACCGGCGAATGTCGAACGCCGGAAGGGGTTTATCCGCTGCATCCGGGCATGGGCTGGTACATCCCAACCGGCTGTTTGCATTCTTTCTTTACCCGCGATGAGGCGCTGGATGTAGTCGCTTGGCATCCCGACAGCGATTTTGGCCCCCGCGATGACGATCATCCGATGATCAACCGGACGGTGATTCCACCGGGCGCTTGCTGAATTTCTGACACTTGGCGTCCCTAGCGTCTGGGCGGTTTAACAGCTCTTGCCACCTTCAACCATCTGCTCGTGCCAGAGCAGGAAGGTCATCAGCAT
>JAUPTV010000093.1 GCA_030917925.1 Pseudomonadota bacterium | reverse complement strand
AAGGAAAGGAGGCTTGGAGGTTCCCAGAAGAGGAAGTGCCGGAAGAATTGTTTCAGATAACCGAACAAGACCCCCATTACTTGTGCGAAAAAACTAAAAGTTCGGTTTTTCATTACCGCGATGTTTATCCTGACGATCAACGATTGCAGCGCTGGGCAAAACGACTGGAGGTCACGCGATGAACACTACTGGTTTTTGATTCTGGAGGTTATGATGACCCAGTCAACATTTATTGATCAGATTCGTTCTTTCACGAAATCGCAATCGGCTAATAAAAAAAATGCTAGTGCGGTGGATTGGAATGAACGCCGACAGGTATGGCTAACTCAACTGAATAACTTGCTGAATGACATCGAGCAGTGGTTAAAACCACTCTGCGAGGACGGTACATTAAGTCTTGAACGACAATCTCGTCATTTGAGTGAGCGCGAAACTCTAGGAGATTATCAAGCAGTGTCAATGGTTATTTATATTGATGGACAGACGATTTTTTTGGAACCGGTAGGCAGTATCATTATTGGGGCTTTTGGGCGTGTGGATATGAAGGGGCCTTTTGCTGATTTTATGTTGCTGTTAGCGATAGATGATGATCAAGATTTGAACCCCGTTATTCATAAAGCGACTTGGCATATATCTACTCGTCGAGATCGTCGACGGTTATTACCACTAAATGCAGACACTTTCGGTGAGGCTTTTCAGATTTGTCTGGGTATGGGTGAATGAATGGCGAAGAACCTATCTAATGATCAGATTGAACCAGATCCAGATTTTGATAACTTGGATGACATTATGTTATGGATGGAACGATGCAGTGCGGCGCTTTTTTCTAAGCAGGGAACACTTCTTTCAGCTCTTGCAGAAGGCCATTTAGGAGAATATCCAGAATTTTTAGGTATGACGCCTGATAATATTCGTGCTTATTTTGAACGTGCTGTGCATGAAATAGAATTAGCCGCAATATTGTATATGGTAGCTTACGCTGAAGCTCGCATTAGGGAAGATTTTTTATATCGTGTTGGCGCTGCAAATAAACTTGGTGGAGATTTATTAGCACCTGCTATGGAAAATCTTAGAAAAAAATATGATAAAATTTGGCAGATCCCATTATTTGAAAATGGAATTCTTGATCAGTGGAAAGTATTAATTCAGCGATCCGATCAAGATGAGCGGTTATTCAATGCCGCCCAGTACGCTAGTCGAATAGGCGCATTTAAAAATCCGCTACGCTTGCGCCACTGGATTGCTCACGGTCGGTATTGGAAACCTAAAGGTTATAGTTTATCGCAGTTGCCTCCTAGTCAAGTTGAGAAAATTATCAATCAAGGCTTTGATGCCTTAAAAAAGACTGCTATCGATTTGAAATTAGTTCCAGTTTGGAAAGATTTATAGCTGTTCTGACGGTGATTCATAAATTGGTTCTTCGAGGATTCTTGTCGAATCAGTTGATTCAGGGGTGTATCAAAGATTCAAATAATTAATATCAAAATTTATTTCTCGTTTGGTCGGCTGGTTTCCAGCCAGATATAGGCCAATTCCACAGGAACCCTCGAAGAACCACCAAACCTTTAGAAATTTTTGAGGAACAAACTTCATGAAAAATAAAAATGACTCATCTCCAAGAGTAGATGTCATCATCCACACCTACAACTATGGGTGCTATCTGGAAGAATGTCTGACTTCGGTACTGAATCAGACTTTCAACGATTATGCCGTGTTGATTATTGATAATGCTTCTGAAGATAGCACCCAACAGATCGCGGAGAATTGGGTAAAAAAAGATCCCCGATTTACTTATGTTCGCAATGAAACCAATATCGGCTTGCTCGGTAGCAGTCGCAAATCTTATGCTCTTACTCGGGCGGAATTGATATTCATATTATCGGCGGATGATTTGATAGAGCCACATTTTTTGGAGAAAACTGTGGCCGCTTTAGAACAGCATCCAGAATGTTCATTTGCATACAGTGGTTGGCGATTTTTTGTAGATAATCCTGCACAAAAAAATCATGGTTCAGAAGCTGATTGTTTTATTCCCCATGATTGCAGTGGTTGCTACGATGAATCGAAGTTGCTTTTATCTTATAACTGGATCACTAACTCTTGCTGCTTGTTTCGTCGTCAAGTGTGTGATTCGGTGGGCGGGCAAAATCCCACAGACATACAACATGTAGGTGACTGGTATATCTGGATACGTCTTTCGGCAAAAGGACCCGCTTACTATGTTCATGAATCGCTTGCTCGATATAGACTGCATGAAGCCTGTGAAACAAGTCGATTAAATAATGCAGGTCTGTCTGGTTTCGGTCATCTTTATTTTCATGACAAAATTTTTGAATCTGATCTCTGGCCCTGGCCCGTTCGCCTAATGGCAAAAGCGAATCAAATTCGCTGGCTAACCGGTGAATCACTGGTTGATGTTGCTCGTAAGATGGGTCGAGGAAATCCTAATATTGCCCAGTTTGTTAATAGGTTTCGTAACGAATTTTTAGTTGAAATAGCACGGTGTGTGCTTCACTACCATGCATTAAATCCCAATTTCCTGGATACACCAGAAAATGCTTTAATGTTATTAGAAGAAGTCATTCAGCAAGATCCTAATAACAATGAGGCCAAAATTTTAATTGAGAATTTTCAAGTTAAAAAATCCAGCAATTCCCACGCACCAAGTTACCCTGAATGGTTAATAGCTCATTCCTGGAGTAATGAACGCTGTCAGCGCTTACTGAACAGAATTAAATCTCCAGAATTAATAAAAAACATACATATTTTTTTAACCGTAAACTATAGCGGTCAAGGTGAGCAATTAGCAATTTTATCTGCACTAATCAACAAACTTGTTACCAACACGGTTGATGATCTAACTGCCCAAGCGTTACCCAACTGGCAACTCACGATATTTTCTGAGCATGCCTGCCCCGATCCACAATTTGCATCCAGTATAGTGCTTGAATGGATTCAAACCCATGCCCAACAAACCGACGCCATCACGGCGGTCGTCAAAGCCAGCTCTGCCGAATGGTTTATCTGTGCACCGACGGGTCTGCGTTTATCACCTGCGTTCACTTTACTCGCTGGTCTACGCCTGCTTAATCGGCCTAATACCCTGTTGTTATACACCGATGAAGATATCATCAACACGGATAACGAATACTCACAGCCCAAACTGAAACCCGATATTAATCTCGAATTTCTGCGTTCAAGTCCCTACATTGGCGCAGCAACGCTCATCCATAAATCGCTGATGGTAGACCCACGCATTGCAATTTTGCCTCCCGGACTGTCGCGCAACTACGGCGCAGCGCTGCTGGCTGTCGAACGAAGTCTCACTGCGGTCGATCATCTCGACGAAATTCTTGTTCATGTTCCAGAAATACTGGCTGAAGAATACGCGGGTACAGCGCTAGCTCGTATGCTGGTGCAACAGCATTTAGCCCGGTGTGGCGCAAGTGCTGAAATAGACGAAGGCCCATTACTGGAAACGCTGTTTATCAATTACCAACTACCTGCCGCGCCGCCGATGGTCAGCATCCTCATCGCGCTAATCCACGACCGACTGGATGATATTCAATTCTGTTTGGAATCGTTACTGGGAAAGACCGACTATCCAAACTTTGAAGTTTTACTGGTCACTCACGGTCATATTGAACCTGATATGCAAAAATTTCTGTCCGACCTATCTAACCGGGACTCCCGTGTGCGGATATTGCACTACTCACAGAAATATAGTCATGCGGCGATCAACAATTTTGCCGCCCGCCACGCGCAGGGTAAATTTTTATTATTGTTGAGCAATGACATGATCGTTTTGCAGGAAAACTGGTTGATGCGCTTGGCGGCAATCGGCGTTTGTAAGGACATAGGTGTAGTGGGTTGCCGTTTAAGCTCGCTTGATCAACAAGTTAAAAATACCGGTTTAATTCTGGGTCTCGGCAATATTGTAGGTTCTATTGGCACCAATGTACCATTAACCGAACCCGGTTATATGGGCCGTGCACAACTGATGCAGGATTTCTCGGCAGTCAGCGCCGCCTGTATGCTAGTGCGTAAGCGTCTATTTTCTGATGTTAATGGCTTTGATGAGAAAAATTTTTCCAATTATTACTACGACGCTGATCTCTGCATAAAGCTGGGTGAACGCGGCTATCGGACGGTCTGGACACCCTTTGTCACGTTGGCTCAGCAGGACAATAACGATTCAAACGTCAAATCAGAAGATCAAAAAAATCTGGTGGATTCACCGGTACGCAAGGCCTTTATCAAGAAATGGTTCTCGCGGTTGGGCAACGACCCTGCCTACAATCGCCATCTCAGTCTACGGCAACCCGGATGGATGATCGACGGCGACTTTGATGTACCCTGGCATCCTGATCTGGAACCCTTGCCTCGTATTATTGCACAACCGCCTGATTCAACGGGCGTAGGGCAATACCGCATGATTGGTCCACTCAAGGAACTTGAAAAAAATGGACGGATTTGCAGTTTCCTGTTGCCTGCAATCAATAGCGGAATAAGTTTCTTGCCGTCTCCATCCGAACTTTCCAGAGTTAAACCGGATGTTTTATTTTTGCAGAATGCATTCAGTCATTGGCATATCGGTGAAGTCGAAGTTTATTTAGACTTATTCCCTGGTATTTTTCGGGTCTTCGGTCAAGATGATATTGTGTTCGCCGTCCCGCCAAAGAGTTCGGTGCATAAATTTTTTGGGAAGGATACTAAAGCCCGGTTGCGTAAAGCGGCATCACTCTGTCATCGTGTAATTGCCACCTCGGAACCGATTGCTGACGCTATGCGCGGGATGGTAGACGACATCCGGGTGATGCCGAATTACTTGGAGCGTTCCCGCTGGGGCAACCTGCAACCGCCCCGCAAGGAACGGCGCAAACTCCGGGTTGGATGGGCTGGTGCCCAGCAACACCAAGGCGATCTCGAATTTATTATTCCGGTCGTCGAAGCAACCGCTAACGAAGTCGACTGGATTTTCATGGGCATGTGCCTCGCCAAACTCCGCTACCATATTGCCGAAGTCCATGACGCGATGCCCTTCGATCAGTACCCGGCAGGTTTAGCGGCACTGGACCTCGATCTGGCGATTGCGCCTCTGGAAATCAACCGTTTCAATGCCGCCAAGAGCAATCTGCGGATACTGGAATATGGCGCAGTCGGCTATCCGGTGATTTGCACCGATATTGAACCCTACCGGAATGCTCCAGTCACCCGGGTTCCCAACAACCCACAGGTCTGGATTGACGCTATCCGTGCGCACATTCACGATATCGACGCCACCCGCGCTGCTGGTGAACAATTGCATGAGTGGGTATTATCCAACTGGATGCTCGACCAGCATCTCGATGAATGGATGAAGATGCTGCTACCGGATTAAACCGCAAAACTTTCCGGAGGCAAACCAGCGCACCAGTGTCGCCACATCTGGCGGAGCGCCTGTTCCAGACCCCGGGCCACGGTTTCCGGGCGGCGCAATTCACTGTGTTCAATCTGGTGGCGTAGCCCGGCGCGCAACCTCGCCAGACGCGGTAAATCCGCCGCCCACTGTCGAGCCAGATCCACATACGCCTCCTCACTGGCAGCCACCCAGTCGCCAAGCCCCACATGCTGAAGAATGGCGGCGCAATGTCGATGTGGGGGCGTCGGGCCGGTCAGGGTCAGTACCGGGACGCCCATCCACAGGGCATGGTAAGCCACGGCCCCGCTGCTGAACGGAAACGCATCCAGTACGATATCCACCTGATGATGCAACGCCAGATAATCTGCCAAGGCTAATTGTGGATAAAATACCAGCCGTTCGGCGCGTACCCCGTGACGCTGGAACATGGCTGCCAGGTGCTCTCTCAATACCGGATCATTCATGGCTCCGATCAATAACACCGCATTGGGGACAGCCTGCAATACGCGACTCCACAGGGCGATAACCCCTTCCCCCAGCTTGCAGGGTCGATGAAAGCTGGCGAAAATCACATACCCCTGACTCAGAGCCGGTAGTGGATTGATCGGCGGCACCTCGTCCGCCGGTTGAAAGGTGAACACGCAGGGCAACTGTACCAGCCGTTCGGTGAACAGATGATCGAGAACGCCCGGCGGTGCCCAGAAACGATCGGTCAGATAATAGTCGATCATGGTCAGGCCGGTCGTATTTGGATAGCCCAGCCATGACGCCTGTACGGGGGCCGGCTTGTGAGCAAACGTCAACAGGCGATCCCGACTGGTATGGCCGGACAGATCGATCAAAATATCAATCTGGTCGGCGCGAATGCGCTCGGCCAGCGCCGCGTCGCTGAGATCGAAAACCGGCGTCCAGGCATCAGCCAGCGACTTGAGCCGGACAGTCTGGTCGTCCTCAAGATGATGATTGGAGTAGGCAATAATCCACGCCTGGCGTCGGTCAAGGACATGCCACACCGGTTCAATAAAGGAAGTGACGGCATGACAGCGCAAATCTCCAGAAACAAAACCGACATTCAGTCGCTTATCCGGATCGCGTGAATGATTTGGCGATGGCCCACGCACTGACTGGAGAGGTGCCTCGAAGCGCTGCCCAAAAGCGGCATGAGCCGCAAAAACCTCTTCAGGTCGTGCGTTTTCATCATGCGAGAGGGTGAACAGCAGATGTGAGTGGGTTTCCGCCAGTTGCGGATTCAGCGTCAATGCCATGCGGTAGTGGTCCATGGCTTCAGCAAAACGCCCGATATCCTTGAGAACCGTTCCGCAGGCGCAATACGCTTCCACCAAATCCGGCTGGAGGTCCAGCGCCTGGCGATAACCGGCCAACGCCTCGTAATAACGCCCCTGCTCCTGAAACAGACTCCCCAGATTGTAGTGCACCCGGGCCATCTGCGGATTCAACTGCAAGGCTTGACGATAGGCGGTTTCTGCTTCACCAAGACGCCCACGGTCGCGAAAGATATTGCCCAGCATAAGCCAAGCGCGGGGATAATCCGGCTGCAGCGCCAGCGCTTGCCTGGCGCAGAATTCGCTCTGATCCAGCAACCCTCGACGCCAGGCGTTATCAGCCGCGTTATTCCACGCTGGCACCCGGCGCGAGTCCAGCGTCAGGCAACGCTCATAGCAGGCCGCGGCGACGGCCAGCTCGCCGAGATGATGGCAGACCAGACCCAAGTGATCCCAGATTTCGGCATTGTCCGGCAACAGTGCGCTGGCGCAGCGCAGGGGTGCCAGCGCCTCGGCATAATTCTGACGCATCAGCCAGGCGATGCCCAGCAACCGCCAGGCGTCGCCATACTGCGGGGCTTGCTCGGTCAACCGCTGTGCCTGCTCGCCCATTTCCGCATAGCGACCGGCGTGAAACAGATGCCATAAGGCATCAATTTCACCAGCCTGTTGATCAGGATGGTCGGCAATAACAGGCGGAACGCCGGTTGATGGTTTGTCGCTTGGCGGCAATGACAAGTTTTCTTTGCCGGAGCCTGACTGACCGACTCGTGATTTTCTGGAGGGTTTTCGGGACATGATTGCTTGGCGATGGGGTGGTTTTTTTGTATATTCAACCGGAATTACCACCTGGTTGGAATCCCCATCCCGCCCTCCGTGATCCTCACGGCTATCCATTTGATTGATTCAAGAGGCTTTCCTGTGGCAAAAAAAACCCGCAAATCCGGCAGCCCCCTCCGTCGCGCCCCATCACTGGCGGAACGCACCGCTGCCGTTTCTCTATTGGAAAGTCTGACGCGCAGCAATCAGCCTCTGGCAGTGGTGATCAACGGACGAACACTGGCCCTGACCCAAGCGATGGCGACGGCTGAGCAGTTATTCAAGGCCGGTGAATACCAGGCAACCGGCCTCATTTACCAGCAACTGCTGGAACAGGCCGCCGAATGGCATCGCGCCGGACGCCTCGACAACGCCGAAACCGTGTACCGGCAAGTGTTTGAAGCCCACCCCGGTTATATCGATGCCCTGCACCTGCTGGGGGTGATTTATTCGCAGCGCGGCGACCATGCTACTTCCGAACGTCTGATCCGTCAGGCGATCCACGTCAATCCCGAAGAAGATACCTATCAGAACAATCTCGGCAAGGCCCTGCAGGGTCAGGGGCGACTGGAGGAAGCCGCCGACAGCTATCGGCGCACCGTGGAACTCAATCCTGAACATGTGCTGGCGTGGAATAACCTGGGCAAGGTCCATACGGAGTTGGGGCAGTGGGATGAAGCGGTTGCAGCCTTCCGCAGGGCCACCGCGCTCCGGCCCGACTTCAACGAAGCCCGCCACAATCTGGAAGATGCTCTACAACAACAAAGCAATTTTCTGTAAAGGCTCTTACAGGTCGAGCATTAGGTGAATGCCTAACCGTGAGCATTCAGTCCCCTCTCCTGCAAGCGGGCGACGGGAGTAACCGGTTACGCCTAACCTACAATGTCCGTCCGTTCTGGTAAATTTTCTGTGAGAAATGGCCTTACCCGGCAACATTTTGCAAAGTACGGACTGGCGGTTGTTCTTGCCGCATCGCCTGCGCCAGGTCGTAGTTGGTCTGCATCATCAGCCACGCACGGGCCGTGCTGACGCCAGCCTGCTCCAACCGGATCGCCAATTCCGGGCTGATTGCGGTATGCCCGTGGAGAACTCGCGAGAGGGCCACCCGGGACATGCCCAGTCGCTGGGCCGCTTCCTTCACCGACAGCCCTAAGGGTTCCAGCACGTCCTCGCGGAGGAGTTCACCGGGGTGAGGAGGATTCTTCATCAATGGCAAGGTTCCTTATGTGTCAGTGATAGTCCTGGTAATCGACCAGTTCGATGTCGGTGCCTGCAAAGCGGAAGGTGACTCGCCAGTTCCCGCTTACCCAGATCGACCAGTGTCCTTTCAAGGGACCCTTGAGCGGATGCAATTTGAAGGCAGGTACGTTCAAATCCTCGGGACCGGCTGCGACATCGAGCAGCGCCAGAATGCGACCGAGTTTCGCCGCATGAGTTGCTTGGACACCCTGTGTCGAGCCAGTGTAGTAGAAGGTCTCGAGACCCTTGTGCCGGAATTTGATAATCATTGGCGAAGTGTATTGCGTATCGTTACACGATACAAGTCCGCGTTGTTGTTCGCAGAGTCTGGTTATTGACATCCTCCCCGCCCTAATGATCTTTAAAAATTTAATCCGGTACCTCTAGGCCCACGTAGCGCAGTAGTTCCAAGGACCCTTGGGCAAATTGATCCAAGAAGCGGTCGATCTCAATGCGGAGGGTTTCAAGATCATCCGCCCATCGGTGGAGGTGGGTCACGTCCTG
>JAUPTV010000092.1 GCA_030917925.1 Pseudomonadota bacterium | reverse complement strand
CACTAAGGCATCGCTGCCCCCGTTCGACTTGCATGTGTTAGGCATGCCGCCAGCGTTCAATCTGAGCCAGGATCAAACTCTTCAGTTTAATCTCTCTCATTACTTCAATTGCTTCCGCAAGCTTCCCTTAAAATTTACATCAAAGAAAGACTCGCTATTAGCTCTTTTCAGAAACCGCAAGCCTCTCCCTCAACAACCTTTTGAATTCGTAAAGAGCAGGTACTACCCCTGAATTAAAACTGTGCTTTCCTTAGCATCTCTTCAATCCGAACCAAGCGGTGAAGAGAGGGTAACTATAAATCATTTTTAAATCCTTTTGCAAGACTTCTGAAATATTTTTTTCAAACTTTCAGATTATCTTGCTGCCTTTTTGCCGCGAACTGCATTTGCCGCTTAAGGAAGCGCGCATTATAGGGAAGGAATTCCGGGCGTCAAGTAAAATCTCAAAATACTTCACCCGATCTCGTCAGTGGCGGGGTTGCAAGGGTGTAGAGATGGATGCTGACTGGCACGATGCTGCTTACAATGGCGATCCAGTTCCTCATATTTAGAGGTCATCAACCTCCCGTGACTCACCAGACTTCACAATTTTCCCCCCAATTTCTAGCGCCACGCTACTGGCTGATCTGGCTCGGGCTGGGCGTCATGAGGCTCATGATGATATTGCCTTTTCGCTGGCAACTGCGCCTGGGGAGTTGGATCGGATGGGCATTTGGACGGCTGGCCACTCGTCGTCGCCGCATTGCCGAAACCAATCTGGCGCTATGTTTCCCGGAACTCACGGACGCCCAGCGCGCAACATGGCTCCAGGAACACTTTACCTCACTGGGTATCGGTCTGTTCGAAGTGGCGATGGCCTGGTGGCAGCCAGATGAAAAATTGTGCAGTCTGGCGCAGGTCAAGGGCGCTGAACATCTGCAACAGGCCATGGCGCGTGGCAAGGGTGTGATTCTGCTCACCGGCCATTTCACTACACTGGAGTTGGGAGCCCGTTTGATGACCCTCCAGCAGCCGTTCCACGCGATGTACCGAAAACATAAGAACCCAGTCTATGAAAACGCCCAGCGCCGCCAACGCGAATGGCGTTCCCGGCTTCCACCGTTGCCCCATGAGAACCTGCGGGGCTTATTGCGTGCGTTCAAGCAGGGACATGCGGTCTGGTATGCGCCCGATCAGGACCACGGACTTCGCAACAGCGTCTTCGCATCATTTTTCGGCGTTCCAGCGTGCACACTGGCCGCGACCTCACGATTGGCAGCCCTGAGCGGTGCCGCGGTCGTTCCCTATTTTCCCCGACGTCTGCCCGGAACGGCGGGCTATGAAATCGTGATCCTGCCCGCGCTGGAGAACTTTCCGGGCAACGATCCCGTTGCTGATGCCCAGCGTATTAATGAGTTGATGGAACACCACATCCGCCAAGTGCCGGAGCAGTACCTGTGGGTGCATCGCCGCTTCAAAACCCGCCCTCCCGGTGAACTTGGCTTTTACTGACTGACTCATTCTGAAATTCGCAGGCACCGAACCGCTTCCAGAACTTCTGGGACTGCTGGGGGAAGACCTTTATCGCCGAGATTGATAGTGTGGCCAAATGCTGAACTGATCACGCCTGTTAATTGAGGTGAGGTTTCAAGGTACAGCGCTACGGTCGGTCGCCCTAGCGCAGCGGCCAGATGGCTCAAGCCGGTATCCATCCCCACCACTACCCGAGCGCTCGCCAGCACTCCGGTTAATTCATTAATATTCAGCTTTGGCAGGACCATAGCACCGCTGACGCTGGAGATGGCTTCAGCCGTCATCCGTTCAGCCGGGCTACCCCAGGGCAGGACTGCGATAAGATTTTCTCCCGCCAAAGCCTGAATTAACGCGACCCAATGCTCACGAGGCCAGCACTTACTAACCCGACTCGCGCCATGCAGGCACACCACATAGTCAGCAGGGAGTTCTGGCAATGGTGATACAGACGCGCCAATACCGTAATCCGGTAATCCCACCGGTACTGGGTATCCGAGGACGCAGGCGGCGAGTTCTCGATTGCGATCTACAGCGTGTTGGTCACGGGGAACCCGGAAAGTTGCGTCATACCACCCAGCCGCCAGTGGTTCGCGGGCGCTGGCACGATCCAGACCATAGCGGGTGCCTCGGGCAAGCCGACACAGCCACGCGCTTTTCAGCAATCCCTGGCTGTCGAGGATATAGTCATAGCGATCACGGCCCAGCGCAGTCTGAAATTCGGCAAATTCCCGCCAGACCCGTAGTTGCAGCAGAGTTCGCCGCCAGCGCCGCAGCGCAACCGGAATCACGCGATGCACCCCTGGATGGAGAGCGGGAATGGCGGTGAAGTTTTCCTCGACCAGCCAATCAATCATCAACTCAGGATGCGCCTGGCGAATATCGCTGACTGCGGGCAGCATATGGACCACATCTCCCAGAGATGACGTCTTGACAATCAATAAGCGCTTAAACACACTGCCCGTTCCTGAAATCTGATGAAAAAGTGGCATGGACGATGCGTTCGCCGTTTCTGAGGCCATCAGACAGTGGCGCAACGCCGAGTCAGCATTGTTAATCCGAGTGGTTGGGATTCGTCAAGGGTCCGAGGAAAACACATCTTAATGAGACCCTGTTTCGCGCAGGCTGACCAGGCGGCGAAGATGATGCTGGTCGCGGCGGTATTTTCCATTCCCATGCCTACAGCTTGGGCAAGCATTTTTATCCCGGCCGGCCTGCTCTGCTGGCTGGCGGCCGGTGAGTATGGCGAGCGCTGGCGACTGATTCGGGGCCACCCCGGCGCAATGGCGGCCCTCCTGCTCTTCTCCCTTTACGGGTTGGGTACGCTCTATAGCGTGGCATCCTTTGAAGATGCTTTGGCGGGCTGGATGAAGTACTCGAAACTGCTGCTCATTCCGGTCGTGGTCAGTCTGCTGAGCAACGAAACCTGGCGCAACCGGGCGAAAGAGGCGTTTTTCTGGGCGATGCTGGTGGTACTTGCGGTTTGCTATCTGAGGTGGCTCGGACTCCTTCCCCATGAAGATACCACGAAAGGTTATTACGCCTTCAAGGGGCGCATCGCCGACAGCATTTTCATGGCCTATTTTACTTATCTGGCGCTACAGCGGTCGCTTTCCGACCCACCACAACGCTGGCTATGGCGAATAGTGGCTCTGTTGGCCGCTGTCTGTGTACTGTTCCTGATCAATGGTCGGACCGGACAACTGCTATTACCCGGCCTGATGCTCCTGCTGGTATGGACTCATCGAAACGTGAGGTTGGACGTGGCGGCAGGCGTAGCGATTATTCTGGTTATGGTCGGCATTTTTCAACTGGCGGACGATCATCTTCCACAAGCGCGGATCTTCCAAATCGCCCAGGAAATTCAAACCCATCAACCCCAGGGCGCTGAATCGCAATGGACCTCGTCGGGTCTGCGTCTGGAATTTTATCGCAATACCCTGGCGCTGATCCGCGAACACCCCTGGCTGGGTTGGGGCACCGGCAGTTTCCCAGCGGTCTATGCAAAGTACGCTCAGCAACTTGGTTTCGCTCTGACCCAACTGGGCCAGCCACACAATGAGTACCTGCTAACCATCCAGCAACTCGGCCTGGCCGGTCTGGCTGTCCTGCTGCTGATGGGCTGGCGACACTGGCAAGCCGCCCGTGGTTTGACGCTGATCGATGGGAACAGCTTGCGCGCCCTCATTCTGACCATCGGTATCGGTGGGCTACTCAATTCCCTGCTCTTTGATTCCGGTGAGGGGCGCTTTTATTGCTTGTTGGCGGGCGTCTATCTGAGCGGTTGGCGACCGGAAAGCGTTCCAAATTCCGCAGAACGCTGACGTGAAGCTCTCCATCATCGTCACCACCTACCAGCGGCCCCGCGCGCTGGACAAGGTACTGGCCAGTCTGGCGACGCAGACCGTACTGTTTCATGAACTTATCGTTGCCGATGATGGCTCCGGCCCGGAAACTGCGGATCTAATTCAACAATGGCAAGCGCGTGGTTCGATTCCGCTGCGCCATGTCTGGCAGGAAGACCGGGGATTTCGCGCTGCTGCCGCCCGCAATCGCGCTGTAGCGGCCAGTGAGGGCGATTATCTGGTGTTTCTGGATGGCGATTGCCTGGTATTTCCGGACTTTGCCGCCCGCCACCTGGCGCTGGCGGAATCGGGCTATCTAGTGATCGGCAGCCGCCTCCTGCTCAATCGGGAAATAACCGAATCCGTGGAAACCGGCGCAGTCCTGCCTCTGAACTGGGGTTGGCTGGACTGGCAGCGAACCCGACACGCCGGGCAGGTGAACCGCATCTTTCCCCTGCTGCGTCTGCCGGGGCAAAGTTGGCGTCGGTTGCGGCCCTGGCGCTGGCAAGGTATTCGCACCTTTAACCTGGGCGTGTGGCGTCGCGATTTCGAACGGGTCAACGGGTTTGACGAAACTTTCCAGGGTTGGGGCCATGAAGACGCTGATTTGGCGGTGCGGCTCCAGCATACCGGCATCCGCCGCAAGGATGGCCAGTTCGCCCTACCCGTACTCCATTTGTGGCACCCCGAAAATGATCGTCGTCAGGAAGTCGAAAATCAGCGCCGCCTGCGCCTGCGCCTTGATGACCGCGCCAGCATACGCGCTGAACTTGGCCTTGATCGTTATCAAAGTGGATGATGACGATGATCCCGATTCCCGACGCCGTGCTGCTGATCGCGATGCGCCAGATTGGCGATGTGCTGTTGATCACCCCCCTGCTGCGTTCCCTGCGCCGCGCCTGGCCCCGGACGCGCATCGATGTTCTGGTCTTCGCCAACAAGGGCGGCGTGCTGGAAGGTAATCCGGACTGTAGCGAAGTCATCTCCGTTTCGGAAAAACCGGACCTGGCTGAATATCGGCATTTGGCGCGGCGCATCTGGCGGCGCTACGATCTGGCGGTGAATACGCTGGCCGGGGATCGTCCCCATCTCATGGCGTTACTGGCGGCCCGGCAACGAATTGGCCCCATTTACGAACGGAACTGGAAAAGTCTTTGGAAACGGGCGGTGAACCGGGAGTGGGTCTGGCTGGACAATGTTTCCACCCCTACCGTTATTCAGAACCTGGCATTGCTCGATTGCCTGGGGATTACCCCCTGCTACGAAGTAGTCCCGCCGCATGATCCCACCGCCGAGACCACGCTGGATGCCCTGTTGCCTTTCCCCTGGCGTGAAATTCCCTATGCCGTACTCCATCTCCAACCAAACTGGCGCTATAAGCAATGGAGCCAGGAAGGCTGGCGGACACTAATGGCGCATCTGGCAGAACGTGGTCTGCGGGTAGTTCTGACCGGTGGGCCAAATACTGAAGAGATGGCTCTGGCGCAGGCCATGGCGCAAACCTTACCGGCAACCGTAACCAGTCTGGCCGGACAGGTTGGGTTCGGCGTCCTGTCCCGCCTGTTAGCTGGAGCGGCTTGCTACGTCGGCCCGGATACCGCGATGACCCATTTAGCCGCTGCTTGTGGCGTTCCCACCCTGGCCCTCTATGGCCCCAGCAATCCCGTGAAGTGGGGACCATGGCCGCAGGGCGCGACGGCGGACCAAAGTCCCTGGCGGACGCTGGCCCGGCCCTGGCAACAGCAGGGTAACGTCCTGTTATTACAAGGCGCTCAACCCCCGGAAAGATCCGCCTGCCTGCCCTGCCATGAAGAAGGTTGCGACCAGCATAAGGGCAGCCACAGCCGCTGTCTGGATCTCTTGTCTGCTGAACAGGTCATTGAAGCGCTCAATGCGTTGATTGGGAAACTCGGTTAGCGATGGCCATTGTTAGCACTGCGCCGCGCCCATCCATCGGCGTCGCTATCATCACCAAAAATGCCGCCGCGCATTTGGAAACTTGTCTTGCTGCGGTGCGCGGGTTTGCCGCCGATATTGTTGTCCTCGATTCGGGCAGCACCGATCAAACACTGGCTATTGCGCGTCGATATGGCGCTCGCGTCTTTGAAAATAGGGACTGGCGAGGTTTCGGCTACCAGAAGAATTTGGCGATTTCTCACTTGGACACTGATTGGATTCTCTCCCTGGATGCTGACGAGATTGTGAGTCCAGAACTGGCGCAGGCTATCGTTCAAGCGGTCCAGGAAGGTCCGCACAAAGTCTATCGCCTGTCGCGGCTATCGAATTTTTGCGGGCGCTGGATGAACTACAGCGGCTGGCGTCCAGATTGTGTTGAGCGGTTATTCCGGCGGGAGCAGGCGCGTTTTTCCGACGATCTGGTGCATGAAAAATTGCGGTTTTCCGGTTCCGCGCCATTACTCGTCGGGGCGTTGATGCATTACTCGTTCGATAATCTGGACGAGGTGATCGACAAGATGAATCGCTACTCCTCGGCAGGGGCGATGCAGCGCTATCAGCGGGGTCAGCGTAGCAGCGGGATGGCGGGCGTTATTCTGAAAACGCTCTGGTCTTTTATCCGAACTTATATCCTGCGGCGCGGCTTTCTGGATGGCCGCGAAGGCTTCATTCTGGCCGTGGCCAATGCCGAGGGGACGTTCTACCGCCAGGTGAAGCTGATGTATCTGAGCGAGAAACAGGACTCACAGACCGGGGGTAAGGGCGGTGAGTTGCGTTAACACCTGAGTGGGCACCAGTTGTCGCAGGCAATTGAGATGACCTAAAGGACACTCGCGCTTGAAGCAGGGACTACAGGGTAATCCCAAGTGCAGGATATGCGCTTGCGGACTCAGCGGCGGGGTGAATCCCGGATCAGAAGAACCGTAGATGGCGACCAGTGGACGGTCAAGGGCGGCTGCGATGTGCATTAACCCGGAATCGTTACTGACGACCACGGTAGCCAGAGACAGAAGGTCAATCACTTCTTCCAGTTGGGTTCGCCCAGCCAGATTCACACAGCCCAGAGCCGCTTCGGCGATGGCTGTTGTGACCTCCAGGTCTTTGCTGGACCCCAATAACCAAACCGCCCAATCCTGGTTGAGATAGACGCGGGCGACAGCGGCAAAGTGTTCAACGGGCCAGCGTTTGGCGGAGCCATATTCCGCGCCTGGGCAAAGGGCCAGCAACCGTTGCTGATAGCTCAAGCCTAATCGATTCAGCGCGGATTCAACACCGGCTGGATTGACTGTCAGGGCGGGCCGTGGCAGTTCCTGAGGCAGTGGTTCGCCAGGGTCCAGACCGAGTGCGACAAAGCGCTGGACGGTCATCGGCAATCGGGTTTTATCGAGGCGTCGGACGTCGTTCAGAAGTCCCCAACGCAGTTCGCCGAGATAGCCGGTGCGACGGGGAATATTGGCCCACCAAGGAATCAGCGCTGACTTGAAGGAATTGGGCAGAACCAAGACCCAATCGTAACCACGAGTGCGTAGCGTGTGGCCCAGCCGATAGCGAATACCTAACTCCAAGACGCCATGTCCCAAGGGCATGGTGATGGTGTCCCGCACTTCCGGCATCCGCGCCAACAGTGCCTGACTCCAGGCTGGCGCAAGCACATCGATGGCGATTCCAGGGAAAAGTTGATGCAGCGTCTGGAACAGGCTCTGGGCCATCACCATATCGCCGACCCACGAGGGGCCGATGACTAATACCTGTTTCAAAACCTTAGCTCTGGTTTTGAATTGATTAAACACCGTCCATCCAGCTCAAATTCTATCTGGTTATGTTAATAGTAGAGTTAGCCGATTTTCCGTTGTTAGTCTCGCTGATTTCTATAATTTCGCAATTTTCTGGATCATCGTCGCAGTTCGCATCGGCATAAGCGCCGACATAATATCGACCGATTCCAAATGTCTCGGGTATCTTCATCGAGCCATAGCAGTTGTTGGTCGCCTTCACCTGCAATTGTGGCATATTGCACCCACCCAAAAGCGTATCGGTTGCTGAATCAATTGTAGAGTCCGAAGATAGATAAAACTGGATCCTATAACATTTCTTTTTATCAATCTCACTTGGGTCATCCGTACATGTGCTTGCATCACCATTCTCTGCCACTTCTGTACCTAAATTTGCCACCGTGGCGCTGACTGAAATTGTTTTGCCAACAATCCCTTTGCTTGGCGAAACTACGGATATGATGGCTACATCAGGGACTGAGTTCATGGTGAACTTGGCGCTAACGCTTTTGGTTGAAGTCATGGTCACGGTGCAGGGATCGACGCCAGGGCAGCTTCTGAGGCTCCATCCGGTAAAAGTCGAGTTGGCTTTTGGCGTAGCGGTCAGCGTTACTGAAGTTCCCTTATCATAACTGGCCTTGCAGGAATCGCCACAATCAATATCAGTGCCACTGGTGACCGCGCCCATCCCTGTGCCGCTCTTGCGAACTGTAAGAGTATAGGTAGAAGTCGCCGCTAAAAGACGCGGCACGCCAATGCCATCAGTCAGGCTTTTCCCGAAATCTGCATAATCCCCCCTGTCTTGAGAACAACTCAATGTGGAAAAATCCTCAACCGCGGGTATCGTTTCCAGAAGATTTTCGGAAGGATCATAAATAAATTCAAATCCGGTTAATGGCTTATCAGATTTGAAGCGGACTGTGACAACCCCGGAATCTCGACTGAAAATATCGGCAAGAGGCATCGTTCTCCTCTCTCCGGGAGCCAGAGGAGAACGATTTAGCGGGGAAGTTTGCGCAATGATTGACCCATATTGATCAATTCCGAACACGTCAAGCACCGCGACATCTTCGTCATTTGGGTTAAACAGAATAAGTGACTTGTACGCAAAATAAGAGTCGGCAGCAAATGGAAAGCTTAATTCAGTGTAACCTGTGTTGATAGGGACAGGTACTGCTGCTTCCTGGGTGCTCGCTATGGCTATGGGTTGAAAACCAGCTAAACATAAAAGCAGGACAGGCGCTTTCGAGCAGCAGACTGAAAATGCTGATTCAAATTGACCAATCATTTTTATTTTCCCTTTTTTATTCAGGTTTTCCAAGAGTGTCTGATATCGCTTTTCCCGGTGAAAGCCGGATTTCCGGATTCCCCTCCTTGGCAATTGAGGGGTGGCGCGTTAGCGCCGGGGTGGTTCGGGATGTCCGCTGATCAGCCGGAAAGGCAATAATTACTTCAGTTATTTGAATAGCGACAGCCCTTGAATTTTCATGAATGACTGCTGTGACGCCTGCAGGGCCACCAATTCCTGGCTCAGGTTAGACGCCGCCTCGGCAATATCGGTTGAGCCAATATCCGATTGCAGATTCTGTAATTGTAGATCAAGGCTCTGATTGACTTCCTCCTGCGCATCCAAAGCGTTCATTCTGCTGCCGATACGCCCGCGCACTTGGTTCAGGTTCAGCAGGGCTTGGTCGATATCTGCCAGGGATTGATCCAGGCCCTGATTCAGGGCAGCAATATCGGATTTTTGTCGGTCCGGGTTGCCCAAAGCATCAACCAGATTATCTATGGTTTTAAACACGCTTTGATTTTCAGCCGGCTTGACAATTAACTGGTCACCATCATCTGGCTTTCCGTCAATTGCAACTTCAATACCTCGGAAAGAAATAGTCTTACCGGGGTACGAATCGTCATAGTATTCCCCTTCCGGCGGGGAATATTCTCCCGTCTGCACTGAAACATTATTGGCATCGCGAATGGTGTATTCAATTTTCGGCGCGGGAGGTGGATCATCCGGATCAGATGGATTTGTATTCGGAGTTAGAGCCGTCACTGTAAAATTGATGGTATATGGATAATCTCCAGCCATGAAATCATTCTGAAAGGCGGTAGGATCCGTGACGCTGCCGACACTGATGGTTGCGTTGCCCGTGTTGTTGGCGTGCAGTTCAGTGCGGAACTGGCCATTGCCATTGCGAACCAGCATAAATACGCTGTCGCCGGTATCGCCAACAGGTACCTGCCGCGAGGGGCCAATTTGCAGTGACCGTTGTCCTTGATCGCCGTTATAGATAATGCTGCCGTCGGCTCCAGTGGTAAACGGCTGGCTTTGTTCCTTGAATCCGGCAAACAGATAAGCCCCATCAGAATCCTTGGCGTTAGCATTAGCCATCAGTTGTTCACGCAGTTGCTTAATTTCCAAGCTGATCGACTGGCGATTCTCAGAAGTTAACGCTGCATTTTTAGCCTGGATTGTCAGCTCCCGAGTTCGCTGTAGAACATCAATGCTGTCCTGGATCGCCACTTCCTCAATGCCCTGTCGGCCATTGGCAAGGATGATGTTCCGGCTGTACTGCTGATTCAACTTGACCTGCTTGTTCAATTCCATCAAACGAGCGCTATTGGTCGGATCGTCCGAGGGCTTCAGGATCTTGCGGCCGCTGCTGATCTGTTCCTGCGCCTTGGCCAGGCCTTTCTGATGGTCGCTCATCCATTTGATGCCGCGCCGATAAATCATACTGGTGGCAATACGCATGATTAACTCCTGACAGCAGCCAGTAAGGTTGAGAAGAGCGAATTGGCGACTTGGATCATCTGGGCGGAGGCTTCATAGGCTTGCTGGAAACGCACCAGATTGGCGGCTTCTTCATCCAGATTGACGCCGGAAATCGATTCGCGCGTCATGGTTGATTGTTCAAGCAGCGCTTCCTGAGATTGCAGGGTACTTTCGACGCGCCGACCCTGTGCACCCACCTCGGCAATCAGCGTGTTGTAGACACCCCGATAATCATTACCGCCCATCAACTGGGGTTCCGTTTCCAGTTCAACCAGTTTCAAGGCATTCCGGTTGTCGCCCATACCTCCCTGGTTGTTTTTGATCACGAAGGCATCGCCATCGTTTTTAATCTGGAAGGCATCGCCGGTTTGGGGTCCGCTGGCACCATCAGTGACTTGCACGGTCCAGCCATTAGCGCTGATATTGCCGCCGCTGGTATAGCTGACGCCGCTTTGCAGGGTCGTACCCGTAGTGACATCGAAAACATCGAACTCGGTAGCGCTGGTGAACCGGATTTCTACGTTGTTGAGGAGCGCCTCGTCATAAAGGTTGGTGAGTCCGGTCACCGCAATCGTCGCAGAACCCTGGTTGGTTGGCTTGGCGCTGGTAGTGACCGGATCGCCGCCGACATTGCCCTGCGGCGCGCCGGTGATCGCGGAACTCCAGCCATTATAGGCGATGTCTTTGCCGCTACTGTAGGTGACGCCGGTCGCTAGCGTCGCTCCCGCCGTTAGATCGAGAACGTCAAAGGTGTTGGTGCTCGTAAACTGAATTCTGATGCTATTTTGCAGGTT
>JAUPTV010000091.1 GCA_030917925.1 Pseudomonadota bacterium | reverse complement strand
GGTTCGCGCTCCGACCCGAAAACTTTTCAGCCCCCCCCCCGGACCCCGCTCGGCCCCCCAGTAAATTTCAACCACAAAACCGCGACAAATTGACATGGACCATCGACACCTCCCCCACCTCGAGCGCGCCAGACTGCTGGTCAATGCGGCCCGTCGCCGCGCTGACCTGGAGCGCTCCCACCCGGACAACACGCCCACAAAAAAGCCCACTGGGGCGATCACAGTGGGCTATTTTGGTTCTGGTACAAAAAGCAAAAATGTAGTTATCATTGGTGCGATGGGCATGCGTGATTGAACGCGTGCCCGGAATGCGCGCAGTAGGCTAGCCGAGCAAGTGAACCTACTGCAAAGTTGAAGTATCACCGCACGGTTTTAGTGTGCGTTTTTTTATGGTATCGCCGGTAGTCGCTTTATGCAATGCCTATAAGCACCGGCGATAGCAAAACACGCTGAAACGTGCGGCCCCTACGAGGGCTGTACTGATGAAATCTTTACCTGCTGACCTGATCGTGCGCCCCGCGCACCTCCAACTCGCGCTGAATCTGTCTGATCGGGCGCTGACCGCCCATATTCTCAAGGGTAACGTCCCGCACCCAGACGCCAAGGGCCATGGTGGCTTGAAGTTATGGCGCATCGACACAATCCGCGCCTGGAATCCCGCTATCGCTGACAGCATCGAGACGCTACTGGCCCTGCCGGCCTTCGCGCCACGCCCGCAACGGCAATGTAATACGCCTCTTCTCGCTGAAGCCGCCTAATCCAGAGGCGGTCAACCGTGAACGCCATCCAACAAAAAGCCCCTGGCATCGCTGCTAGGGGCTGGTATTCTCTGCGCGCTACGGAAAAGGACGCCATCCCTTCCGTAGCACTTCGATTCACCCCAAAGACCAATTTGGGAGCAAGCCGCTATGAATTCTGGTAACCAGAATAGCACTTCCACGCCCGAATTTCACTCCCTGCAATCCGCTGTTACTGCGCTGGCCGGGTTAGGCTGCAACCCCAAACCGAGCGGCGCTGGCTATGTCGCCTGTTGCCCACTCCATGAAGCCGATGGACAAAGCCACACTCCAAGCTTGTCCCTATCCCCAGGGGACAAAGTTCCGTTCGTCGTCCATTGCCACGCCGGTTGTGACCCGAAGAGCATTTTGACCGCTTTGGGGCTGAATAAGCCGCGTGATAAGTCTTCTCGCAAAATCGTAGCGGTCTATCCCTATCACGATGCTGCCGGGAACGTAGTCAGTGAAAAAGTTCGCTACGAACCCAAAGACTTCCGGCAACGCTGGCCGGACGGGAAAGGCGGGTACGTCTGGAAAAAACCGGCTGGCGCTCCGGCTGTTCTTTATCGACTCCCTGCACTTATTGAAGGTATCGCCGCTGGCCAGGATATTTTCTTTGTGGAAGGTGAGAAGGATGTGGACCGGTTGGTACTGGACTGGCTACACACCACCACCACGATTGAGGGCGCATCGAAGGACATCCATAAGCAGAAATGGCGACCGGAATATACCACGCAGATGACCGGCGCTGTCCGGGTCATTCTCCTGCCGGATAACGACGATGCAGGCCGAGCGCACATGGCGAATATCGCCAAGGAATTGCAGGGCAAGGTGGGCGAAATTCGTTGGCTGGAATTGCCGGGTCTACCCGTCAAGGGCGACGTTTCCGATTGGCTGAACGCCGGCCACACCGTTGATGAATTGCTGGCGCTGGCGAAAGCCGCCGGCCCCGCGCCAATGCCATCGAAGGGCAAGGCCACGCCGGAAAGGGCGGATGCTGGTACGGTAGGGTCTGATCTCAACCCCTACCGTGGCACTGATGACGCCAACGCCGATCTGCTACTGGCGTTGCACGGTGCGGATATTCGGTATTGCCCACCGTGGGACAAATACCTGATCTGGACGGGATCACATTGGCGAATTGATGACCGGCTGGATATTGAACGGCTGGCCGCTGACGTTTCCCGTTCACTACGGACGCGGGCGATAGCACTGACTCAAGAGCGCCAGGTACTACTCGACCGCATGGCCGAGTTGATGGCGAGGATGAATGCCACGCCGGGAAGTTCGGTAACACTGGGGAGAGAGCATACCCAGTTGCGGAATCGGCAAACCGCTATCGGGGATGAAGTGGACTGGTTACTCAAGCTGGCCGGTAGGTTGGAAGGGACCGCCAAGCGCAACTGTATGCTGGCCGCTGTCCGGCACAAGGTAGTCGTGCATCATTCCGATCTCGATAAAGGCCATTTCCTGCTGAACGCCGGTAATGGCACGGTTGACCTGCATACCGGCGCGATTCGCCCACATGAGCGCCTCGATCTGCTGACTCACGACGTAGAAATTCTTTTCGATCTGACGGCAACAGCGCCGACATGGATAGCGTTCCTGCACAGCACGTTTGCCGGGGACGTGGAACTGATTGCTTTTGTGCAGAGAGCAGTGGGCTAATGATCTTTAAGAATTTAATCCGGTACCTCTAGTGGTCTGTCATGTTTGAATTTGTGGATAAAGTCGCCTGAGTTTGATCCGGGCATCGGGGGTCGTGAATTGCCAATCCACCCCCTTCTGCACCGTATTGCGCCGGGTTTCCCAGGCC
>JAUPTV010000090.1 GCA_030917925.1 Pseudomonadota bacterium | reverse complement strand
GTCGTTACGCCCGGTTATTCGCCGATAGAACAATATGTCACGGTCGGCGACGATTACGGCCCATGGACGGACATTTACGCCCTGGGTGCCGTCATGTACCGGTGCATCACCGGTGCGCCGCCGATTGAGGCTCCTGGCCGGGTGCTCAAAGACCCTGTTCAACCAGCGGTCGAAGTGGGCGCGGGTCTCTATTCGCGGGGCCTGTTACAAGTCGTCGATCAGGCGCTGGCGGTGCGTCCCGAAGAGCGTTTTCAAAGCGTAGTCGCCATGCAGCAAGCGATCAACGCGGCGGAACACTCCGGCAACCATGCCGATTTTTTCCAGCTCCCGCCGATCCAGGACAGCCTGCTGGATTTACCATCAGCCACGCCTTCGCTGCGCTTTGAAGCAATTCCGCCCTCCGCCCACGCTGAAGGGCCTGGCAGGTCTACCACGGCGCTGCCTGCCGAACAACCCGCTATGAACTGGATGCTGGATCAGGTCGAACCGCACTCCCCGGCGGGTGCGATGAGTCCTGGTGGATTATCGCCGCTGCAAATCACGGACAGCGACCTGTCCCTGCCGATGCTGGAAAATATCTGGGAAAATCTGGATGAGAGCGCCCCGCCGGCTTATCGGGTGGAGAGCGCTCCTCCGTTTGAACCCGCGCCTGAAGCTGCGCCACCGGCAGAAGAACCCTCGGCATCACTGCTCAAGCGGTCGCCGCAATCGGCGCTGGAACACCTGAAGAAAGTCAATACCCGCCGAACTGCGGCGGAATCGCGCTCGTCTCCCCGCCCGCTGACCCGTTCCGAAGAATCGGACACCCCATCATCCAAACGCAACAAACTGGAGAGTCCCCCGGAATCCGTTCCAGCGGCAATGAATACCCGCTCGACCCGTCAGTCAATCAACTGGACCCAGGTGCTGCTGGCGGTCATCGCCATTTCCGGGCTGTCGGGCGTCAGCCTGCTGTCCTACGAGTACTATCAGGTTCTGCAGGAACAGCGACAACAAGAAGCTGCCGCCTTGCAACGCCAGCAGGAAGAAGCAGAAGCCCAGCGTGCTCAAGAAGCTACCCGGCAGCGTGAAGCGGAATTTATCAGACACATTGAACAGGCCCGCAAGGCGATAACGGACCGCGTCTGGGACCGGGCCGACCGGGCGCTGAATCAGGCCGCTGCGCTGGATTCCCAAAACCCGGCGCTGGCCGCCGCCCGCACTGAGCTGCTCGCGGCCCAGAACTCCAGATCCGCGATCAAAACCCGGACGGACGCTCTGACGGGACTGGAATTGCACTGGATTGAAGGCGGCTGCTTCAACATGGGCAGTCCACCTTCCGAACGGGATCGTAGCAGTGATGAATCCGTACATGAAGTCTGCGTTAAAGGCTTCTGGATCGGCAAAACCGAAGTGACCAACCAACAGTTCCGGCGTTTTAAATCCACGCATGACAGCGGTTCCGTACAGGGGCGTTCCCTCAATGGCGATCTGCAACCAGCGGTCAACCTGAACTGGGAGGACGCCCAGGCTTTTGCCGAATGGCTGACCTGGGAAACCGGAGCTGACCAGCGTTTTCGACTGCCGACGGAAGCCGAATGGGAATACGCGGCCCGTGCCGGGGCCACGACCCGCTATTACTGGGGCAACGATATCGATCCCCGTTACGCAAACTTTTCCGATCGCAACGATCCCACGGGGGCGTCGGTGGGTAATCTGGACGATGGCCAATCGGTGACGGCACCGGTGGGAACCTATCTGCCCAATACGTTCGGCCTGCGTGACACCGCTGGCAATGTCTGGGAGTGGACCTGCTCGGAATACCTGCCCCACTACGGGAGCGAGGAACAGCGCTGCTCAGCCAAGCGGCCTAATGAAGGTCAGCGAACCGTGCGAGGTGGTTCGTGGAACAACGGTCCCGGCGAATTGCGTTCAGCCAAACGGCTGCCCCGGAAACCCGGCGACCGCAATGCATTGACCGGCTTCCGGGTGGTCATGGCCGAGTAAGGCAATACGTTCGCCTGCCCTACTCCCTACTTCGGGCGACGGCTGACCATAAACGTGGCGCTGCCTTCCACGACGACCGTACTCCCGACCGTGCAGACTGTGTTCATAATCACCCGTCGCCGCTCCTGGTTAATCTCCTGGATTGTGCAGAGCGCGGTTACTGTATCACCGATACGCACCGGTGCCTTGAAGCGCAACTGTTGATCCACATAGACAGCGCCCGGTCCCGGCAGGCGCGTACCCGCGACACAGGAAATCAGGCCGGCGCAGAACATGCCATGCACGATCCGGCCTTTGAACATGGTTTGCGCGGCGAAGACTTCATTGCAATGAATCGGGTTGTTATCGCCGGACAGTCCGGCAAACATCACTACGTCGGTTTCAGTAACGGTCTTGGCGTGCGAGGCGCACATCCCCACCTCGAGATCTTCCAGATAGTAGCCGTGTAGCGTGTCGTTGTAGCCTTCATGGGTGGGATACATGCTTTTCTTCTCCAGGGGATGGATGTTGAATGGATACCAAAACTTGCGGCGCATAGCCTACACGACCAGACCGGACATTGGGATCAGTATGCCGGATTAAATTTTATGGCATGTACGCTACCGCACGGATGCGTAGCAGGGAGGGGTCGTAGACTTTAATCCATAGTGTGGCGGTAGGTATCTATGGACCCACACGGAGACAAGGACATGGGTCTAAACATTCACTGTATGGAGTCGCACGATGTGTTACCACGCCCTCAACATTCACGAACCCAGTAATGGGCGCGTAGCCCTCAAGCTGGAGTTACAGCCGGAGTACCCGCAGCAGCCCAGTCTGTTGATGCGTGGCAACGGCGGCGAGCGGGAACAGCCAATGAAGTTCCTGGAACAAACCGATGGCTACGACTATTTCGCCATCGAGCTGACCGCTCCCCAGCCGTTCGAATACGCCCTGCATATCACCACGCCCGGTCAGATCCGGTGGATCACCCCCAAGGGTGAGGAGCACGACCGACTGCCGCACAACTGGTTTCGCTATCCGCCGCAGTTGCGGATGCCCTCGACGACCGACGAGGCGGCACCGAATCTGGGCAAGTCGCCGATCCGTGCTGCATCACCACCGCGCCCATCCTTTGAAACGCCAGCCTGGGTGCGCAACGCGGTCTTCTACCAAATCTTCGTCGAGCGCTTTGCCCGGGGCGAACCCGCCCGTGATCCGCTGAGCGTACAGCCGTGGGGCAGCCCGCCGACCAATGGCAATTTCATGGGCGGCAACCTGCGAGGGATTCTCGACCGATTGAACTATCTGACCGATCTCGGCATCACGGCGCTGTATCTCACCCCGATTTTCCACAGTCCCAGCAACCACAAATACGACACCATGGATTATTTCACGGTGGATCCGCAGTTCGGGGATCTGGAATTGTTGCGGCAGTTGGTGAAGGCTTGTCACCAGCGCGGACTCCGTGTCGTGCTCGATGGCGTGTTCAACCACTGCTCCGACCAGAACCCGTTCTTCCTCGACGTCAAACAGCACGGACCGCAATCCCGCTACTGGGACTGGTTTCACATCCGCAACTGGCCTTTCCCCGACCATTTCGGCAACCACGGCGAAGTTTTGCAGTGGTACGACTGCTGGTGGGGGTTTCATACCCTGCCGAAGCTCAACTACCACCACCCCGAGGTGGAAGCGTATTTCCTGAACGTCGCTACCTACTGGCTGCGCGAGGCCGGTGTTGACGGCTGGCGACTGGACGTACCCAACGAGGTCATCCAGAGTTTCTGGCCGAAGTTCCGCCGCGCCGTCAAAGCCGTGAACCCCGACGCCTACATCGTCGGCGAAATCTGGGACGACGCTTCCTCGTGGCTGCAGGGTGATCAGTTCGACGCCGTCATGAACTACCGTTTCCAGAAAGCGCTCATGGGTTATTTCGCCGAGGAGCAGATGGACACCCACGCCTTCGATCACACCTTGCGCTATCTGTTGCAGGATTACCCCGAACCGGCTACCGCGGCGATGCTGAACCTGCTCGGTAGCCACGACACCGCACGGCCCATGACCGTCGTCCAGCGGCGCGATGGCGGTAGCCACGCGCTCGAGTCCCTGAAGCTGATGGCGACCATGCAGTTCACTTGCACGGGCGCTCCATGTATTTACTATGGCGACGAAATCGGCATGGAAGGCGACAAGGACCCCGATTGCCGCCGTTGTTATCCGTGGGATTGGGAGCAGCAGGCCGAGGAAAGGGGCCAGCGATCCGAGTTGCTGGACTATTACAAAACGCTCATCACCGTCCGGAAAGACAACCCGGCCCTCCGCCACGGCGTATTCCGCACGCTGGAGGCGGACCCCCACCACCAGTTCTACGCCTTCGAGCGCCATAGCCCCGACAGCCGCTGCATCGTCGCCCTGAACCGTGGCGACCGCGACCGCACGCTCCCACTCTCGCCCGATTTGTTCGCTACCGAACTGCTGAGCAACCGCCCCATCCGCAACGGCCAGGTGACCGTCCCGGCCCGCCAGGCTATCGTGGTGCGCCTTGCCGCTTTGGATCCGAAGGCGCTGGCCCGGCGCCTGTATTGGGGGGGACTCAATCAGACAGCCACGGCCCGCAAGCTCAACGAGCAAGGAATGCCGCATCCGGCTGGCCGGAAATGGCAACAGAAAGATATTGCTGCCTTGGTGTAATTCTGGAGCCGTGGTCGGTCGGGTTAGGCGCCGGAATCGCCGTCACAATCGCCATCGTTTTCAACGCTGGCGTATAGCACAGAGCCTATCGAAGGACACTTACAAGTGTGTCGAAGAACCAAAAAACAGGATAAGTCTATGGAAAACGATCTGGAAAACAATCTGGAATCTGAGATTCGCAGTTTGGCTTATTCCCTCTGGTGGTCGGCTGAAAGGGATTTCGGTGGGACAGCACTGGATTGCTGGACGATGGCCGCACAGATGGTTATCGAATTAACCGCCGATTCGGTCCATCAAGCGAACACGGCGACCACCTTGACCACGGAGAACGCGGCGACCTGGCCTTCGGCCTTGCACGCCCTTTATCTCTATCGGGTACGCGAACTCGCCCGCTGCATGTGGTCCGCCAGCGCGGAACAGCGGGATCGCTCGATGGATTACTGGTTGGCCGCCGAAAAGCATCTGCACCTGCTCATCGAATCGGCAGTGCGCACCGCTGGCGCCAGCCTTGGCGCAGAGGAAGCGATAGCCAAGACCTTTGAGGCGTTTTCGCCGGCGGATCACCTCGAACAAATCCGCAAAGTAGCCTACCAATTCTGGGAGACAGCGGAGAACCAGCACCAATCGGCGTTTGACTGCTGGCTGGCGGCGGAGAACCGGATCATCTGGAGCCGTGGTCAGTCGGGTTAGGCGCGTGCGCCGTAACCAGAGGTGGTCCCGGAAAATAGGATACCTGCTTAAGTGGAGTTTCTGTTCTAATCACCGGGCCTTTACGGGGCCGACTCAAGTTGCATCTCAATCACCCGTTCGCGATCGCTACCGGTGGCACGGTCGGGCCAGCACCGTCCCTGACTGGCCCCCATTATCGCTTTTCCCGGTGAAAGCCGGATTTCCGGATTCCCCTCCTTGGCAAAGGAGGGGTGGCGCGTTAGCGCCGGGGTGGTTCGGGAAGTCCGCTGATCAGCCGGAAAGACTATAACAGGCAACCACTCAGCCGGGGCCTGGCCCCGCTTGCAGGAACACCACTTATGCACTATCAGGACTTGCGGGATTTCATTGCTCAACTGGAGCGGCTTGGCGAATTGAAGCGCGTCCAGATCCCCGTCGATCCGCATCTGGAAATGACCGAGATTTGCGACCGGGTGTTGCGAGCAGGCGGCCCGGCGATCCTGTTTGAACATCCCAAAGGTCACACCATCCCGGTACTAGGCAATCTGTTCGGGACGCCGCGCCGGGTGGCGCTGGGCATGGGCGCAGATGATGTAGCGGCGTTGCGCGACGTCGGCAAGCTGCTAGCGTTTCTCAAGGAACCTGATCCGCCCAAGGGGATGCGCGATGCCTGGGAGAAGCTGCCGATCTTCAAAAAAGTGCTGGACATGGCCCCGAAGAAGGTTAGCCGGCCGCCCTGTCAGGAGCGGGTCATTGAAGGATCAGAGGTCGATCTGGCGCGGTTGCCGGTGCAGCATTGCTGGCCGGGGGACGCCGCTCGTTTGATCACCTGGGGACTGGTGGTGACGCAGGGACCGCTCAAGACCCGGCAGAATCTGGGCATCTACCGCCAGCAGGTCATCGGGCGAAATCAGGTCATCATGCGCTGGCTGGCGCATCGCGGCGGAGCGCTGGATTTCCGCGACTGGCAACAGGCCCGATCCGGCGAACCGTTTCCCATCGCAGTGGCTTTGGGCGCTGATCCCGCCACCATTCTCGCCGCCGTGACCCCGGTGCCGGATACGCTGTCCGAGTACGCTTTCGCCGGCCTGTTGCGCGGTTCCCGGACGGAACTGGCGCAATGTCGGGGCAGTGAGTTGCAGGTTCCGGCATCGGCTGAATTCGTCCTGGAAGGCTATATCGCGCCGGGGGAAACTGCGCTGGAGGGGCCATTTGGCGATCATACCGGCTATTACAACGAGGTGGACCGCTTCCCGGTGTTCACTATTGACCGCATCACCCACCGCGACAATCCGATCTATCACAGCACCTACACCGGTCGGCCGCCTGATGAACCCGCGATTCTCGGCGTCGCGCTGAACGAAGTATTCGTGCCGATTCTGCAAAAGCAGTTTCCCGAAATCATCGATTTCTACCTGCCGCCGGAGGGCTGTTCCTACCGGCTGGCGGTGGTGTCCATGCGCAAGCAGTATCCTGGCCACGCCAAGCGGGTCATGCTGGGCGTCTGGTCCTTCCTGCGCCAGTTCATGTACACCAAGTTTGTCATTGTCGTTGACGAGGACGTGAACACCCGTGACTGGAAGGATGTGATCTGGGCGATGACCACCCGCATGGACCCGGTGCGGGATACAGTGATGATTGAGAATACGCCGATTGACTATCTCGACTTCGCTTCGCCGGTGTCGGGACTGGGTTCCAAAATCGGCTTCGACGCGACCAACAAATGGCCGGGCGAGACCACTCGTGAATGGGGCCGCCCGATTGCGATGAGTCCCGAAGTCAAACAGCGGGTGGATACGTTGTGGGAGCAGTTGGGGTTGTAATTTCAACGAACCCCTGCCGATAATCCGCTTTAATCGGCCAGTCGCCATTTTGCCAGAGAGTTCCAACCATCATGCCTTATCACGTCACCCTCCAGCCGAGCGGTCACACCTTCCCGGTTGGGGAAAACGAAGCCGTACTAGACGCCGCCCTGCGCGAAAAGGGCAGCATTCTGCCTTATGGTTGCCGCAACGGAACGTGCGGTTCCTGCATGGGCAAGATTCTATCCGGGGAAGTCGCCTATCCTGAGGGTCGTCCCACCGGATTGAGCGAGCACGAACAGGCGGAAGGGAAAGCGTTGCTCTGTCAGGCGCGGCCCGGTTCAGATCTGGTCATTGAAGCGCGGGAGGTTAAGACCAGCGGCGATATTGTGGTCAAAACCCTGCCCTGTCGGGTGGAAAAGCGCGAACTGCTGGCCCCGGATGTCATGCGGCTGTATTTGAAGCTGCCCAATACCGAGCGCCTGCAATTCCTGGCCGGGCAATATGTGGACGTGCTACTGGCGGATGGTCGGCGGCGCGGCTTTTCCCTGGCCAATCCCCCCCATGCCGACGATTTACTGGAACTGCATATCCGCCAGGTGCCGGGCGGCTTTTTCACTGGATTCATCTTCGAGCGGATGAAAGACAAAGCGCTGTTGCGCTTTCAGGGACCGTTGGGAACCTTCTTTCTGCGTGAAGACTCGCCGCGTCCGGTCATTTTAATTGGCGGTGGCACCGGGTTTGCGCCGCTAAAAGGGATGCTGGAACACGCCTTCCATATCGGATGGAACCGGCCCCTGCATCTGTACTGGGGCGCACGGGCGAAAGTGGATTTGTATCTGGACGAATTGCCGCGCCGCTGGACAAAGGAGCATCCCGAATTTCGCTATACGCCGGTTTTGTCGGAACCGCGCCCGGAAGATGACTGGCAAGAACGCACTGGATGGGTGCATGAAGCGGTCGCTGCGGATTATCCCGACCTCAGCGGCCATGACGTCTACATGAGCGGCCCGCCGCCAATGATCGAAGCTGCCAAGCGGGTGTTTGCCGAGCGGGGATTGCCGAACGGGCAACTGTTCTTCGATTCCTTCGAGTTTTCAGCCCGCTGAACTCCCCTCTCCCACTGGGAGAGGGGGCATTGGCCTCTAGGCGGCGACTGGCGCGGGGCCTTCCAGCCGCTGCGCCGGTTCCCCCGCCGACAACATCGCGCCGGATTGCTCCTGCGGTTTGCCGACCAGCAACCGCAGTCCCGCATGGAAGCACTGGCCGGCGTAAGTCAGTTCATGCAGCGATTGCAGCAATTCGCCCAGTTCCTGATAAGCGTCCGGGGTCGGCATGAGCTGAATGCTGCGCTCCAGATAGTCGCGGGCCTTGGTGTGCTGTTGGCAACGCTTGGCCAGCCGACCGAGCGTCAGCAACAGGTAGGCGTCATCGCCGTGCTGGGCCAGCCAACCCTCCGCCGTCGCCAGTTGTGCGGTGGCGTTACCCCGCCCCAACATCCCGTAACCGACCACCAGTTTGATGCTCCAGCGCCGGTTGATCGCTTCACGCAGCAGCGTTTCGGCATCCTCAATCGCCTGGCCCTCACACAACGCGGCAGCGTAGGCAATCACAAACTCTTCATCCTCTTCACGCAACTTTACCGGTGCCTGCTTCCACAGCGCCCGCAACTTGTCCAGCGAACCACTGGCCGCAGCGATTTCCAGCAATGCCCGATAAGTCTGCGCCTGCAATTCCGCAATCGCCTCATCGCCCAGCGCCTTCTGCTTCTGGACCTCCGGCAACAGCTTTTGCAGGGGTTCCCATGCTTGCAGGCGCTGATACGCTCTCGCCAGCCATTGCAGTATGGCCGGGTGACGCGGGTTCAGGATATGCAGCGATTCGAGAATGACGCGAGCCTGGTCGGCATCGCCATCATCCAGCAGGAACTCGGCATGGAGCAGTTGCACGGCGACTTTATCGGCATTCGACGCCGCTTCAGCCCGGTGCAGGTACAGATCACGCCGCCATTTGAGATCGTTCAAATGATGGACCGCCCGCGCCGCGTTCAGATAGTGCAAGGATGAATTTTCACTGTATTCCGCGCCTTTGATCAGGGTTTTTTCCGCCGCAATCCACTGACCGGCGGATAACTGCCGCAGGCCCAGATCAAACAGCCGCCGGGCTTTCCGATGCAACCGCCGCCGATTCGCCTGCATCGTCTGACCGGGGGTTCGCCACAGGCGCACCACGAAGCGAACCAATGCATAGAAGGCGAAGAAGGCAAACACAAGAAAAATAATGAAAAATGCAAGGCTGGTCTCAATCGTCCATTGCCCCATGCTGAACAAGGCATAACCGGGGTCTTCCCGCAGCGAGAGCGCCACCCAGACCGAAAAGAACAGAGTAATAATGATGCTGGCTAATAATCTCATGGCTGTTCCGCCTCTTCGGTCGCTGCCGCCGGCGATTCAGTCGCCGAATCCGGTTCCATCGAAGCCGCTGATTCAGTGGTTGTGGCTGCCGGAGTCGCCGGACGCAGGGCGCGCAAGGGTTGCCGCAGGGTCATAAATTCCAGGAACGCCTGGCGCAGACCGGTCACATCCGGAATGTAGGGATTGAACTGGATCGCTTGCAGCGCCTGCAATTCGGCGAGGAATTGGGCGACTTTAGAATCGGCCGCATCGAAATAGGTTTGTGTCCACTCATAGACGGTTTGATAAGCCGCCTGATAAGTTTCGGCATCGCCACGCAATAACGCCAGATGCATCGCATCCATTTCCATCAGCAGGTTCTGGCGCAGGAAAAACTCATTTTCGCGGGCGATCAGCGGCGGCGCTTCGATGCGCTGGCGACGAATGACCACGATGTCCTTGAACTGATTCCAGACTGCTTCGCCGCTACGCTCCCACCAGGGACGGTCGGTATCCGTGCTCATGTTCACGGTAGTTGCTGGCTTGACCCGATCTCGAATATTCGGCACACCGGAATCCAGCCGCAGCGGCAGACCGCCAATCCGCTTTTCCATGGCGAGCAGCTTGTGGGACAGGGCGGTAATGTTAGGCAACTGGACGCCGCGCAGGCTGGAAATCGCCTCGCTGAGCATCGTTTGCACCTTGGTCAGCCCGGCTTCTCTGACGGTTCTCAACCGCTGCTGGGCGGCGTCCAGAGCCAGACGGGCGGCATCAACATTACGCTCCATCTCCAGTTTGGATTGCGCCAATCGCAGCAGATAGTCCACTTCGGCCAGCGGGAAGGCGTTGACATCGCCACCTTTGGCCGCAATGGTCTTCACCGCACCTAGTTCGGCGCTCAATCCGGCCTGGCTCAGTTTCACGTTCTGCAACTGCTCGTTCAGCGTCGCGATGGTCGCCTGTTGTTGCTGTAATTCCTTGCTCAGATCAGCCTTCTGTTGCTGAGTGGCGGACTTGTGCGCCTCGTAGCCTTCCCGCAGCAACTTGATCTCGCCCTTGATGACTTCGTTTTCACCCTTTTGCAGTTCCATGGCGTTCTTCAGCGGTTGCAAGTCGCCGGTCAGACCCAGGAACTGTTCCCGCACGCCCTGATTGTCAGTGCGCGCCTGATCAACACCGGTCTTGAGCGCCTGGAGTTGTTGAACCTGCGCCTTGAGGGCCTGGAATTCCGGATCGCGCTGAGCAATCGCCTGTTTGATTGCGGTATCCCGGCGACTGTCCTGCACCGCCTGATCCTGTTGCCAGAGATACCAGAGATAACCGCTGCCGCCGCCTGCGCCCAGCCCAATCAGCAGCGCGAACCAGGCGATGCCACTACCACTTTTGGGAACGGGCGCCGGAGCAACGGGCTTGGCGATGGGAGTTGCCGCCGGCGCCGGCTGATCCGGGGCAGGAGTGGCTTTGTCGGATTTCTGATCTGTCATCTTGATATTACCGAACTAAGGTGGAGGAATTGGTGGTCAGGCTGTGCAAAGTCGCCATAATGGCCGCGTCGCTGGCTTCATGGGCCAGCATCAGGTGGCGGCAACCGTACTCGGCAGCGCGTTCCTGAATGCGGGCGCTCACGACAATCAGCGGCGTTTTGCACAAATACGGTTTCCCGGCGCTTCCTAGCATATCAAAAAGATTCCGCAAGCTCTCAATACTGGTCATCACGACCGCGCCAATGTCGCCACGCGCCCAGCGCTTCAGGAGTGCCTCGGCATCAATGATCGGGCGTTCGCGCCGGTAGACCTCAGCGCATTCGACGTGAGCGCCACGGGCAGTAAGCGTTTCGGCCAGCAGTTCCCGACCGCCTTCGCCACGGACGATCACCATGCGCTGACCGGCGACGTTCTGGAAACGCGGCAACGCCAGCAAGGCTTCGCTGGTGAAACCCTGGTCGGGGCGAATGCATTGGGTAACGCCCTGCCGCGCCAGCGCCATGGACGTAGCCTGGCCGATAGCGGCAATGTCCAGTCCGGGGGGGAAGCCGCCGCGTTCCCGAATAGGTGGCAACGCCCGATCTACGGCATTGACGCTGGTGAAGATGATGAGCTGGTCATCGTTCAACCGGTCAAAAATAGCCAGTGCTGGTGTCCAGTCACGGGGTTCGACAATGGACAACGTCGGACAGCGGATCGCAACGCCACCCTCCCGTTCAATCCACTGGCAGAGCGGACCGGCCTGATGTGCGGGCCGCGTGACCAGAACGCCCAAGCCATTCAGAGACGGGTTCATGCCCCGGCCCAGCGGCGCAAAATGTCATCCGCGCCGCGTCCGAGCAATTCTTCCGCCAGCGTTGCGCCGAGCGTTTCCGCCGCTGTGGCTGAACCCCGAATTTCACCGGCGATAATGCGACTACCATCCGGTTCCCCGACCAGTCCGCGCAACCTGATTTGCCCATTCTCCAACAGCGCATGACCGGCTATCGGCACCTGACAACCGCCCTGCAACCGGGCGTTGAACGCTCGTTCCGCCGCGACGCGAATGTGAGTTTCCGGATCATCGAGTACAGCAATCAGCGCCTGCGTCCGCGGGTCATCGAGCCGACATTCCACGCCAATCGCGCCCTGGCCAATAGCGGGCAGACTGAATTCCGGTTCCAGCGCCAGTGTGATGCGTTCCGTCAGCCCCAGCCGTTTCAGTCCGGCAGCGGCCAGAATAATGGCGTCAAATTCCCCGGCATCCAGCTTGGCCAGCCGACTGCCGACATTGCCGCGCAGACTGCCGATGTGCCAACCGGGATAGCGAGCGGCCAGTTGGCACTGACGGCGCAGGCTGGACGTGCCGATTCGGGCATCAACGGGTAATTCGTCAGGATGAGCATAATGGACGGACACGAAGGCGTCGCGGGGGTCTTCACGCGCCAGAATGACCGGTAAACCCAGCCCGTCCGGGAAATCCACCGGCACATCTTTCATGGAATGCACGGCAAGATCAGCGCGGCCTTCCAGCAAGCCCTGCTCCAGTTCCTTGACGAACAGGCCTTTGCCGCCGACCTTCGCCAGTGGACTGTCGAGAATTTTGTCGCCCCGGGTAATCATGCCGACCAATTCCACGGTCAGGTCGGGATGCGCCTGTCGGAGACGTTCGGCGACGTGTTCCGCCTGCCAGAGGGCCAGGGGACTTTTACGGGTGGCAATGCGCAGGGTGTCAGCAGGCATGGTTTGATAAGCTATGGCGTCTATATCACAAGGCGTTAAAGCATATCACTATGAGTAATACACAGACTAATCAGAGTTGGGGCGGGCGGTTTACCGAAAGCACCGACGCCTTTGTCGCTGCTTTCACCGCCTCGGTCAATTTCGACCAGCGTATGTACCGGCAGGACATTAACGGTTCCATCGCCCACGCCCAGATGCTGACGCGAATCGGTGTGTTGTCCGAAACGGATTGCACGGCGATTGTCGAGGGGCTGGAAGCGATTCGCGGCGAGATTGAACGCGGCGAATTTGTGTGGTCCATCGCCCTGGAAGATGTCCACATGAACATCGAGGCACGGTTGACCGAGCGCATTGGCGACGCGGGTAAGCGCCTGCATACCGGCCGCTCGCGCAACGATCAGGTGGCGACTGACATTCGCCTGTATCTGCGCGACGCCATCGACGCCATTCTGGCGGAAATCCGGCGATTATTGGGCGGAATGGCGGAATTGGCCGGACGTGAAGCCGATACGATCATGCCCGGCTTTACCCATCTGCAAGTCGCCCAGCCGGTGACTTTTGGCCATCACTTGCTGGCCTGGTTTGAAATGACCAAGCGCGACCATGAGCGGCTGGTAGATTGCCGGAAGCGGTTGAATATCATGCCGTTGGGCGCTGCGGCGCTGGCGGGAACCAGTTATCCGCTGGATCGGCAGTACACCGCACAATTGTTGGGCTTTGACGCGCCCTGCGCCAACTCGCTGGATGCGGTCAGCGACCGGGATTTCGCTATTGAATTCACCGCTGCTGCCGCGATTCTGATGACGCATTTATCGCGGATGGCGGAAGAACTGGTGCTGTGGTCGTCGGCGCAGTTTGGTTTCATCGATCTGCCAGACCGGTTCTGCACCGGCTCCTCGATCATGCCGCAGAAGAAAAACCCTGACGTGCCGGAACTGGTGCGCGGCAAGGTGGGGCGGGTCAACGGTCATCTCATCGCCCTGCTGACGCTGATGAAAAGCCAGCCGCTGGCTTATAACAAGGATAATCAGGAGGATAAGGAGCCGCTGTTTGACACGGTGGATACGGTGCAAGGCTGTCTGCGCGCCTTTGCTGACATGATTCCGGCACTGCGTCCCCAGCGTGACCGGATGCTGGAATCGGCGCGGCGCGGGTTCGCCACCGCAACTGACCTGGCCGATTATCTGGTGCGCAAAGGCTTGCCGTTCCGGGATGCCCATGAAGTGGTGGGCAAGGCGGTGCGGCTGGGCGTAGAGACCGGACGGGATTTGGCGGAGATGGCGCTGGCGGAATTGCAACAGTTTTCGCCGTTGATTGCTGACGATGTGTTCGCGGTGCTGACGCTGGAAGGGTCGGTGGCTGCCCGCGATGTGCTGGGCGGAACCGCGCCAAACCGGGTTCGGGAAGCGGTAGGGGCAGCGCAGGCATGGCTCGCACAGTACGCCTGAACAAAGCGCATTATCCGGTAACCACGCTGGGGCCGGGGCGGCGCATTGGCCTGTGGTTGCAAGGTTGTCCGCTGGCCTGTCCCGGCTGTGTGTCGCAGGATACCTGGGCCGGTTCGGACGATCAGGTATTGCCGCTGCCTCTGTTACTCGCCTGGTGTCAGGAAGTGGCGCTGACCGGTTTGGATGGAGTGACGATTTCCGGCGGTGAACCGTTTGCGCAGCCGGAGGCGTTGTTGGCGCTACTGGAAGCGCTGCGCGACTGGCGCGAGGTGACGGGGCTGAACTTTGATGTGCTGTGCTATAGCGGGTTGCCGTGGCGACGCTTGCAACAGGAGTTCGCCCCGATTCTGGCTTTACTGGATGCCATCATCCCGGAGCCATTTCAAGCCCAGCGCCCGACCCGCCTGATTTGGCGCGGTTCGGCGAATCAGCCGCTCATTCCCCTGTCACCGCTAGGCCAGGAACGCTACGCGCCTTACCTGGCTTTGGATGTTGAGCGCCGACCCTTTCAAGTTGTGGTGGATCATGAGCGGGTGTGGGGCATCGGGATACCGGGGCCGGGGGATTTGGCGCGTCTGGAGCAGCGCTGTATTGAACGCGGCTTGGAACTGGGAGGGCTGTCATGGCGCGGGTGAGAAGGTGTCCAACCTGTGGTCAGGAGAATGGGCTGGCGGTTATCCGCTGTCAGGGTTGCGGGGTGTCGATAGCCCAGGTATCCCCGACCGAAGCGTTGCCGCCGGAGCCGGAAATCAGTGCGAAATCGGCGGGGGTCTGTGCTCATTGTGAGGCGGCTATTCCTGGCGGTCAGGCATTGTGTCCGTATTGTGGCGAGTCGTTGTCCACTGATCCGCAGATCGTCCTGGAATGGCCGTGGGGTGCGGAAACGCTGGATCAGCCGTTGATCGTCGGTCGTGACCCGGAAGCGTCGTTGCTGGGGCTACGATTGCGGGATTATGGCAATCTCTCCCGCCGTCATGCCCGGTTGTCTCCCGCCGCCGAGGGCTTGTGGATCGAGGATTTGGGTTCGACCAATGGCGTTTTCGTGGATGGGAAGCGGTTGACGCCGCATCAGCCGTTTTTGTTGGCGGAAAGTGGGGAATTGCGGCTGGCGAAGGATTTTGTGATGCGGGTAAGGATTCAGAAACTATCAATTTTATGAAAGCGATACGAGTTCATTCATTCAAGCAGATGCTGGGCGCGGGCCGAATCGAGGGCGTTGTTTGGCATGTACCCGAGCCAGTGCCGCCCAGCGAGCATCGCTACAAGTACCGGCTGGTTTATGTGGTGGCTGGCGAGCGGGTAGTGGGCTACGACAATGAACGCGGTAAAGGTGATCACAAGCATTGGCGTGATGTCGAAATCGCTTATCACTTCGTGGATGTTCCTACCCTGCTGGTCGATTTTATGAAAGACGTACAGGAGATTCAGTGATGACCGCTAATATTTTGCATATTGAAATTCAGCCCGCCGCAGTAGCGCTCAACCGGTTCGGCGCGGCACTGGAAAGCGTGATCGCGGGCCAAGCCGTTCAACCTTATTTTGGAGTCGGTTTCGAGACGATGGCGCAACTTGTTCAGGTTTTTACGCCTCATCGTTGGGCATTGATCGAGGCGCTTAAAACCATGGGACCCTTGTCCGTCCAGGCGCTCGCCCAGCATCTTGGGCGGAGCTACCGCACGGTTCGCCAAGATGTGACTGCGCTGATGGAGTGGACGGTCATTGACCAGGATGAAGATCAACGGGTGTTTGTACCTTGGGATGAGATTGAGGTGCGTTGGCCCTTGATGCAGCGTGCCGCATGAAGAATCCGGTTTGCCCATCAGCACCCTTTCGCCAAATTCGGCGTGATGTCGTCTAAACTGATTATCAACGTCTCAACTTTCTGGAGCCTGTCCCATGTCGTCATCCGCTGATGCCCATCCTGCTGCGACCGTCCGCGATCTTCCTGACGCCACCCGCCGGGATGTTCTGGATGCAACGATCCGCGATGATGCCCCGCTGCCACACACTTTGATGCACCTGCCTTGGAGTCTGGCGAAGTTGGCGGAAAGTGGGGAATTGCGGCTGGCGAAGGATTTTGTGGTGCGGGTACGAGTTGAGAAATAGTCAGCCATCAGTAACAGGCTACATTACTGAGATTGAATCATGCATGTTATAGCAAAAAGAGCATTGGAAGACTTTTGGCGAGTTCATCCAGTTGCTCAATCCACTCTCGAAGCTTGGTACAAATTGATTCATCAGGGAAGTTTTTCGACTTTCACAGAGTTGCTGCAAACTTTTGGTTCGGCAGACTACGTTGCGCCTTACACGATTTTCAATGCAGGGGGCAACCATTTCAGAATCATTACGGCTATTCACTACAACCGCCAAAAGGTCTATATCCGCCATGTTTTTACTCATGCGGAATATGACTGTTGGTGTCGTCAGCAGAGGAGTAAATCATCATGACTTCGTTAGCACTTGCCATCGATCCGGCGGCGATTACTCCGGCTTGGCGTTCATTTCAGCAAACGTTGCCGGTACGTTTTGCGCCTATTCGGAACGAGACCGAATATCAAAATTTGATCCAATTGTTGAACGGACTGATTGATATTGTCGGTGACGATGAAACGCATGACCTGGCCGATTTTCTCGATCTGGTGGGACAACTTATCACCGATTATGAGCACCAATATCATCCTGTCCGGGATGCTCGTCCGGGCGAGGTTCTGCGTATTCTGATGGAACAGCAGGGTCTCACTATTTGCGACTTGTCGAACGACATTGGTGATTCAACGGTCGTCAGTGCGATTCTGAATGGCCAACGGGAACTGGATCTGGAGCAGGTCAAGGCGCTCTCAGGGCGCTTTAGCGTATCGCCTGCCGTGTTTATGACCGAGCGCAATTTCGTCTAAACTAATCATCAACGTCTCAACTTTCTGGAGCCTGTCCCATGTCGTTATCGGCTGATGCCCATCCTGCCGCGACCGTTCGCGATCTTCCCGACGCCACCCGCCGGGATGTTCCCGATGCGACGATCCGCGATGATGCCCCGCTGCCGAGTACCTTGATGCAATTGCCTTCGACGCTGGCGGCGCGGTATCGGATTGTGCAGCCGATGCCAGCGGCAGGCGGGGAAGCGGATTTGCTGTTGGTTGAGGCGCTGGCGGACGGGCAGCCGTATGTCATCAAGATTTACCGCTACGGGATCGTGGTCAAGCCGGAGGTATTGGCGCGAATCAGTGCGGCGGCCCCAGATCAGGTGATTCATCTGGTGGAGTATGGGCAGGCCGATGGGCATGGTTATGAGGTGCTGGAGTATGTGGCGGCGGGATCGTTGCGCCCGTGGTTGACGGCGGGGCCACTGGCCGATGGACAGGTGCGGGCGCTGGTGCGGGAGTTGAGTACCGCGTTGGCGGTGTTGCATCAGCACGACATTCTGCACCGGGACATCAAGCCGGAGAATGTGCTGATTCGGCAGTGGGAACCGTTGCGGATTGCCTTGACGGATTTTGGGATTGCCTCGGTGGCGGAGGCGACGCAGCACTTCACGACGACGGCGCGGACGTTGCGGTATGCGGCACCGGAAGCGGCGACCGGGGTGATTGGGATGGCGGCGGATTACTGGTCACTGGGGATGGTGGCGCTGGAGGCGTTGACCGGGCGGCATCCGTTCGCCGGGCTGTCGGAGGCGGTGTTGAGCTATCAGTTGGTGACGCAACCGGTGGATTGCGGCGGGGTGGCGGAACCGTGGCGGACGCTGTGCCGGGGGTTGTTGTTGCGCGATCCGAAACAGCGTTGGGGTCAGGCGGAGATTACGCGGTGGCTGGCCGGGGATGCGACATTGCGGTTGCCGGTGGATGCGGGTCTGTCCGATGCAGAAGCATCCCGTGCGCGCCGGTTCTATCGTTTAGGCGGGGTTGAGTGCTGGACGGTGGGAGAGCTGGCGGCCCAAATGGCAAAACAGTGGGAGGCGGCGCGTAAGGATTTGGGCCGGGGGTTTATCACCGACTGGCTGCGGACGGAATTGCACGATCAGGATTTGGCGCGGACGGCGCTGGATGTGCTGGACAATTCAAAAATGGGCGCTGATGAGCAGTTATTGCGGGTGCTGATGGCGATGGCTCCCGATTTACCACCGACGTACAGGCAGTGGAGCTTGGTGCTTGAGGACTTGATTGCGGCGGCGAACCAGGCAAATCAGGGGGATGAGGCATTTCAGGAGTGGTTAGCTGATGTGTATCAACGGGATGTGTTGGAGATTTATGCCCAAGCAGGGAATGTGGAGTATGGACAGATATGGGCAGATTGGCAGACTGCGGTCAAGGATTACAAGAAAACGTGGCGAAAAGCACTGGCAAATAACCCATTTTTAGCTAAAGCTCAACCTGATTTAGTGGTCGTGTTACCTAGTTTATTGCTCTCTGCATCATCACCGATATTTCAGAAAGAAGTTAATGCGGAATTCAAAGCACTTGTGGAAGAATCATCCAATAGCCCAACATGGTTCTGTAAGTTATTAGCAGGATCGTTGCACTATGGCGGAATTCTAGCGATAAAGATTTTCTTGTCTACATTGCGTTCTATGAACCAATTGATTGCCAATCGCTATCTGGATAATGGCGATGGCACTGTTTCCGACGTGGAAACAAGCTTGCAATGGATGCGCTTTTCATTAGGACAGACTTGGCAGAAGGAAACTTGTATTAATGAACCTAACCAATACACTTGGAATCAAGCGATGGTTGCAGCAGTAACATTGAACAATGAAGGCGGCTATGCCGGTTACTGTGACTGGCGGGTACCCACAAAGAAAGAACTATTGACCTTGGTCTATTCCTCCAGTGGATTACCCAAAGCCTGGAATGACACGGGGCGACGATGTGAAGGTAATTATGAAAGTCCAACTATTAATCAACTGGCTTTTCCAAACACACCAGCTTGGGGATTCTGGTCTTCGGATCGCGACTGGAACTTAAATTTCCAAAATGGCTACCCGAACATCCGTAATGAGTCAATTAACTTCTATGTGCGTCTCGTGCGTGGTGGACAGCCAGACAAGCGCAACAAGTCTTTGCGGCAACGATAACCCTGTGCGTCTCGTGCGCAGCGGACAGTGATTCCAGATTTCCCCTCCTTGGATAAGGAGGGGTGGCGCGTCAGCGCCGGGGTGGTTCGACTACAGGCCAACACCATGCAGCTACACAACGTCCAAGCACTCAAACCGCGCCGTAAAGAATTACGCTCGGCCATGACGCCCGCTGAAATCCGCTTGTGGCAAGCCTTGAAATACAGCCAACTCGACGGTCTAAAATTTAGACGCCAACCCAGTATCGGCCCCTTTATCGCTGATTTTTACTGCCCTGCCGCCAAGCTGGTGATTGAACTCGATGGATCAGTTCACGATAGCGAAATTGCCCAACAGCAGGATGCCGAACGAACGGCATATCTGGTCAGCTTGGGATTGCGAGTGGTGCGGTTTGAAAATTGTGAGGTTATGGCGAATCTGGAGGGCGTTTTGTGCGAAATTAAGCGACAGGCGAGGGCGTGAAAGATCGAACCACCCCGGCGCTTGCGCGCCACCCCTCCTTATCCAAGGAGGGGAAATTGTGAACACCAGCCAGTGGCTATAATTTTAATCAGGGTGAAATTCCAGGAGCATAGCGATGTTACAAACCATTGAAGTTGAGGTTGACGCTCAGGGCAACATTTGCCTTTTACAACCCTTGCCAAAAGTACGGGAGCAGCGGGCTTTACTCACGTTGGTCGTACCCGAACCTCCGGTTGTTCAAACAAAAAATGACAGCATCAAGTCTTTGTTTGGTTTGTTGAAGGCGCGGAAAGGGGTCAGCCTGGAAGCGATGGATACCGCTATTCGTGAACACACTAGGGCAAAATTTAATGATTGCAATTGATACTAACGTGCTGGTCCGGGTAGTCGTGGATGACCCTGACGCACCTGATCAATGTCAGCAAGCCCGCGAACTTTTGTTGACACAAGGCTCTGCCTGGATTACGCAGATCGTTTTGATAGAAACAGTCTGGGTTCTCGAAAGCGCCTATGGACTGAGTAAAGCCGAAATAGTCAATGTCCTCGAACGCATCTGTGAAAACCCCGCGCTCGAAATCGAGGCCATGACTCGACTGATACGGCCCTGGCGCTCTACCGTGGCAATAATATTGACTTTGCTGATGCCCTGATTTTAGCGGCAGCGATACAACAGCGGCTGATTCTGCATACCTTTGATCGCAAACTGGCCCGACTCAATGGGACCCATCGAGTAGCGTTGCCATGACAGCCTCACTAACCCCGCCTCTCTGGCCCCGCTGGATTGCCGACTTGCACCGGCTGCTCGGCATTCGCCCGCAATTCATCCTTTCCGGCCCAATCCGCGACCTGTTCCTAACACCCCTCGATAGCGAATATGTCCTGCTGCCCGCGCTGGACAGCCTTTGGGAAGGACTGGCCGTTCACGGCTATCAATTCCTGCTCATCTATGACCGCATTGACGGCCTGCGCGTCCATCCGCACACCCCCGCCGCCCGCCAACTCGCCAGCCGCACCCTCAATCACGACTTCCAGGGCGACGCCTCCCCGATCAGTCTCCAGCGCCTGCCCGGTATCCTGCGCACCCTCATCACCGCTAACGTCCGCGCCGCCGCCGTCATCGACTACGCCTCGCGGGTGCCGGTCAGCGTCCAGCAACTCACCGAAGCCGAACACGAATTCTTCACCGCCTGCGAAAAACTCGCCCAGATCGCCCATCCGACCCTCGCCGCCCCGGACCGCATTCCCCGGTTCAATCCGATTCTCTGGCTGTGCCACCGCGAAAACGACCTGCCGTCCTGGTTCACGCTCGACAACGAAGCCATTCACCGCCTGACGATTCCGCCCCCGGCCTTTGAAGAGCGCCGCCATGCCGCCAACCTCTTGGCACCCTCCTTCGCCGACCACGCCCAGGCCGCCCCCGAACAGCACCGGGAATTCGCCGACAATTTCGCCCAACTCACCGAGGGACTGAGCCTGCACAGCCTGTTCGCTATCACCCAACTGGCCGAGGCACAAGCCCTGCCACTCGCTGAGGTCACCGACGCCGTGCGCTGTTTCAAAGTCGGGTCGCTCGACAACCCTTGGAAACAGGGCTATCTGCGCCCACGCATCCAGACCGCCGCTGAGGTCATCGGCCAACGGGTCAAGGGCCAGCAACCGGCGATCATCAAAACCGTGGATATTCTCATGCGCTCGGTGATGGGCCTGACCGGCGCACACACCGCCGCAACGTCCAGCCGCCCACGCGGGGTGCTGTTCTTCGCCGGTCCGACCGGGGTGGGTAAAACCGAATTGGCTCGCGCCTTGACCGCGTTGCTGTTCAACGATGAGCGCGCTTATCTGCGTTTCGACATGAGCGAATTCGCCGCCGAACACGCCGACGCCCGCCTGCTTGGTGCGCCGCCCGGCTATGTCGGCTATGACGCGGGCGGCGAACTCACCAACGCCGTCCGCGCCCGGCCCTTCAGCGTCATTCTGTTTGACGAGATCGAAAAAGCCCACCCGCGCATTCTCGACAAGTTCCTGCAAATCTTCGAAGACGGGCGGCTGACCGACGGACGCGGCGATACCGTGTACTTCTCCGAAGCCATCCTGATTTTCACCTCGAATCTCGGTATCACCGTCGAAGACGACACCGGCCAACGCCGTCTCCGCGTGCAACCCGGCGAACCCTACGAACAGGTCGAGCGCCAAGTGCGGGCGGCGATCAGCGACTATTTCAAATTCACCCTGGGTCGCCCGGAAATCCTCAACCGCATCGGCGACAACATTGTGGTATTTGACTTCATCCAACCGGCCATCGCTGAACAGATTTTCGCCGGGATGCTGAACCGTGTCGCCCAGCGGATGACCGACGAACACAACCTGACCCTGATTATTCCCGAACCGGTGCGGCAGCAACTCCTCGCCTGGTGTACTCACGACCTGAGCGACGGCGGGCGCGGCATCGGCAACCGGCTGGAAACGGCATTCATCAACCCACTGGCCCGCGCCCTGTTTCACTGGCCGATGGAACAACCGGGCCAGTCGCTCACCGTCACCACAGTGCGGCTGGAAAATCACGTCTACAGCGTGGAGTTGGCCTGATCATGAGCGGCCCCAAGTGTTATCGCTACCGCGTCGATCCGGCCCGACTGGAAGCGGAACGCCAGCGGCGGGCTTTAGCCGAATGCCAGCAGGCGATTATCGAAACCCGCGCCGAATGGTCCACCCTCCCGCCCATCCTGGCTGATCTCCAGCAACGCTACCCGGCTCAAGCGCTCACTATCGACCTGACCCCGCCCGCGCCGCCCGCCGAAACCACGCTGGATGCCTTGCAGCGCTATCGGACCCGGTGGCATCAGCAACTCCTCCAGACCCGCGCCGATCTGCAACGGCTGGGCGAACGCGCCGCCGCGAATCAGTCTGCCCAAACCCTGCTCGCGACCCTGAGCCAGGACGCCACAACCCCGCTCCGCACCGCTGCCGAGGTGTTGCAAGCCAATCCACCCTCCGCCCTCGCTGACCATCGGCAGGCCGAATGGCAACGCCTGTTCCAGCGACTGAATGACGACGACCAGCGCCAGCCACCCGCGACCTTGCTGGAACGCCGCGATGCTTTCCTCGCCGCAACCCGTCCCGGTCAAGCCGATGCGCTGGCTGTGGAACTGCGCCAGTATATCCAGCAATTCAATCAGGCGCAGCGCACCGCACACGAACAGCGCCAACAACAGGAAGCGCAGGATGCCGCCCGCCGCTACACGCAACAGGCAATGAGCGAAACCCTGGCCGAACTGGGCTACGACGTGGAACCCGGTTTCGCCACGCTGTTTGTCGAAGGCGGCGTGGCGCATATCCAGCAGCCCGGTTGGGGCGACTACTATGTGCGGTTGCGGGTCAAACCCGAGGCCGGCGACCTCAATCTCAACGTGGTCCGGGTCAGTGAGGAACGCGCTGCCGCCTCGAATGAACAGGCCCGGCGCGACCGGGAGATGGAAGAGGCATGGTGCGCCGCGCATGGGGAACTGTTGGAACGGCTGGCTGGGCGCGGCATCGCCAGTGAATCGCTCCGCGCCCAGGCACCGGGGGCATTGCCGGTACCCTGCGTTCAACCGGAGTCCGTGCAACGGCCCAGTCGGGCGCGTGTACGGCAAACCGCTGGACGATTGCGGCAACGGGAGCTTTGAAACCACGTTTGATTTCACTCCCGCGAAGTTCGCTTAATCTTTGGTTAAGCCAAAGGCCTCACTATCGGCGTCAGACCCCTTCATTGAGATATGCCAATGGAACTGCCGATACTGCATCCACACCCATCGCGGTCACGCCTCGACCGCGACCAGCCCGGCGATTTGCGACTCGTGCTGGCTCCGCAGGGCCAGCGGCGGATCGCGCTGGAAACCTTCATTCGCCAGCGTTTCAACGCGCACTATCAGGCCCGCGTGCGGCACTTCATGCCCTGTCTGCTGGGTTTGGAAACGGCGGATGGCAGTCTGCACGGCGCAGTCGGTTATCGCAGCGCGGAAGATCATGCGCTGTTTCTCGAACGCTATCTCGATGTTCCCATCGAGCAGGCCATTTATCAGCAATCTGGTAAAACTGTCGCCCGCAGCGCTATTGTCGAGGTGGGCAATCTGGCGGCTGAGGGTGTCGGCATGGCCCGCACGCTGATCGTGGCGCTGGCTGAATTGCTGGTAGTCCAGGGCTTTGCATGGGTGGCTTTCACTGGCACCTCAACGCTGTGCAACAGTTTTCGGCGTCTGGGTCTGGCACCGCAAACGCTCGGCTTGGCCGATCCCCGGCGACTGGGCCAGGAAGCCAGCGATTGGGGCAGCTATTACGACAGCCGGCCCCAAGTCATGATCGGCGCGATTCGGGGCGGCCACCAGCGGCTGATCCAGCAAGGCGCTTATCCACGCCGGGATTATCAGGCCCGATTGACGGCCACGGTGACGCCCTATGTCGCCTGCCATTGACCGATTCTGGCAAGTCCTGAATAACTACGGTGAACAACCGGCGCTACAGGCGGCGGGGCAAACGCTGAACTATGCCCAACTGGTTGATGCCGTTCGCCAGCGCATGGCCGACTTGGCTGAATTCGATGCCCGGCGCGTTGCCTTGGCCTTGGATAACGGTTTGGACTGGGCGCTTTGGGATCTGGCACTGCTGTTCAGTGCGCGGATCTGTGTCCCCCTGCCGGGCTTCTTTTCCCCCGGCCAGCAACGCCACGTCCTCGATAGCGCGGGCATTGATACGCTGATTGGCGCACCGGGTTCGTTAGCTGGCGAAGGCGGCTTTGTCGAACGCCGAAACGGCATCTGGCAGCGTCAACTGGCCACGGTTCCGACCGCGCCGCCCACAACATTGAAAATCACCTACACCTCGGGCACCACCGGCCAGCCCAAAGGCGTTTGTCTGGATGGCGAAACGCAGTTAGCGGTCGCGCATAGTCTTTGGCAAGCCAGCCTGAGCAGTCAGATACAGCGCCACTTGTGCGTGTTGCCGCTGGCTACCCTGCTGGAAAATATTGCCGGGATTTACGCGCCACTGCTCGCCGGAGCATGTGTTGACCTGCGGCCGCTGGCCGAGATCGGCTTGCAAGGAGCCAGCGGTTTTGACGTCAGGCGTTTTCTCACTACGCTCAACGCCAGCCAGCCCCATAGCCTGATTCTCCTGCCGCAATTGCTCCAGGCGCTGGTCAGCGCCGCCGAACATGGTTTGACGCCGCCGGATAGCCTGCGCTTTATCGCAGTGGGCGGCGGGCGGGTAGCGCCGCAACTGTTGCAACGTGCTGACGCATTGAATTTGCCGGTGTTTGAAGGCTACGGCCTGTCCGAATGCGCTTCGGTCGTCTGTCTGAATACTCCACAGGCGCGGCGGATCGGTGCGGTCGGTCCCCCACTGGCCCATGTGCAGGTGCGCCTGGCCAAAGATGGCGAAGTGCAAGTGCGCGGCCCGAAAATGTTGGGCTATCTGGGCGAGTCGGCCTCGCCGGGCGAATGGTTGAACACCGGCGATCTGGGTCATTTCGACAGCGAGTTCCTGGTTCTGCACGGGCGCAAGAAACACCAGTTCATCACCGCCTTCGGGCGCAACGTCAATCCGGAATGGGTCGAGGCCGAACTGACGCAGCAAGCGCCCATCGCTCAAGCCTGGCTGCATGGTGAAGCCCAGGCCGAAAACATCGCGGTACTGGTTCCACGCCCCGGTTGCAGCGATGCCGATCTGGAGGCCGCAGTGGCAACGGTGAACGCCGATTTACCCGACTATGCCCGCGCCCACCACTGGTTACGCGCTGCCGAACCCTTCAGCGCCGTCAATGGCCTGGCCACCGTCAATGGCCGTCTGCGCCGCGCCGCACTGTTTGAACACTATCAGGCCGTCATTGCCATTTGCCGGTCTGCACCCTCTACCGAGGTCTGCGCATGAATTTTTTCCAGCACATCCAAACCCAAACCACTGCCGAGCGCGAATACCTGCTCAGTTCGCCCATTATTCAACAAGCCATGGTTGGCCAAGTCAGTCTGCACAGCTATATCGCCTTCCTCACCGAGGCTTACCATCACGTCAAGCACACTGTACCGCTGCTGATGGCTTGCGGCGCACGCCTGCCTGAACGCCTGGAATGGCTGCGCCAGGCGATTGCCGAGTACATCC